>DAITAE010000014.1:18015-20056 GCA_036824445.1 Streptosporangiaceae bacterium
TGGTGGCCCGGCTCGCGCCGGTCCGGCCCGGGCTGGCGGACGGGCTGGTGCCGGACGGGCTCGGGCTGGCGGACGTGCTGGTGCCGGACGGGCTCGGGTTCGCGGACGGGCTGGTGCCCGTCGCACCCGGGCTCGGCGGAGGGGCGGCCAGCGCCGGCGTCTGCGATGCGCAGCTGGCCGGGGGCTGCCCGGGATTCGGAGTCCCCTGGCCGTTGCCCACGGTCCCGGTTATGCCAGGGGCGCCGTTGCCGGAACCGCCCGCCGCCGACCCGTTCGACCCGGCCGACCCCCCACCACCGATCGAGTTGATGAGCGAGGCTGCGTCCGCGAACATCTGCCGGCCGAACGGTGTCAGCGCGGAAACGCTCAACGCAAGAACGAACGTCACCGCGGCCACCGCGGCGACCAGGCGCGTCCGCCCCGACGGCGTGCCGGGCCGCGCCGCCTCGCCACTTTCACGGGTACGGCCCGGCGGCCCGGGCGCCAGCCGCCGCCACCCCGTCCGCAGCGACGCCATGACTGCGGCCAGCAGCGCCGATGCCGCGGACAGCCCGGTCCGTGCCCGCCTTGCCACCTCCGCGCGCGCGGCCACCATCCAGGCGGCAAGCGGCTGCAACCAGGCCCAGACCGCCGACAGCCCGATCAGAGCGCGCCTCGCCACCTCCGACGGGGCGGCCATGACCCAGGCCAAAGGTGCCGGGCGCGGCGTGGTCAGCCGGGCCTGGATCCGCTCCAGGCCATCGCCGGAGACTTCCATCGAGTCCACCGCAGAATGCAGCGCGCGGCGCAGAACATCCTCGTGGTCACGATGGTGCTGGCTCATACGAAATGTTCCAGCACGTCGCGCAGCGCCGAAATGGCCCGGGCGGTATGGCTCTTGACGGCGCCGCGGCTGATTCCCATCGCGGATGCGATCTGAGCCTCCGAAAATTCCGCGTAATACCGCAGCACGACCGCTTCGCGCTGCCGGTCCGAGAGTTCGTGCAGGGCGGCTACCACGGCAGAACGCTCCAAAAGCGCCATCGCACCCTGCTCCGCGCTCGGCATGTCTGGCAGCAGTTGCAGCGCATGGCGGTCAACGATGATGCGATGCCGCACCACGGAACGGGACTTGTTGACCACACACTGCCGAAGATACGACAACGCCTTGCTGCTGTCGCGGAGGCGGCGCCAGTTGGCATGCATCGCCACAAACGAATCCTGAACCACTTCCTCCGCGGTAGCCACGTCGCGCAGCAACAGCACCGCAAGCCCTACCAACGATTGGTAATGCGCGGCATAAAGCGCGGCCGTACCCCGGACCGCATCCTGGTCGGTTGCCCGGTCTGCCGCCTGGTCGGTTGCCTGACCGGCCGCCCCGTCCGCTGCCTGGTCCGCCGTCCGGCTCTCGCCCACACGAACAGGGCACCCCGCCACCTCGCCGGAGCCTGCCGCCGTCACCGTGGGTTCTTCTAGCCAGGTTCTAACTCCCTGTCCTTCGTCAACGACCGCACCCCCGATATCTACCTGCCCCACGGAAGGTTCCTGCTGCACGTGTCCCCCGAAACGTCGCCCCCAAGCGCCAACCCCACCGGCACCCACAGTACGGACCGTTACCGCCAGCCGGCTACTCCCCCCCTTACGGAAAGTGATGCGAATTACCAGTGCTCGGGGGCGCGCCGTCAATAATCACGCGCTGCGGTACCGGGTGTGGCTGCCATGTCACCGTCTGCCGGCCGGTTCAGGTGCCGCAGGAGATCTCGGCTAGGACACGGGTTCCCCCCGTCGCCCGGGTCTCCACCCGGAAGCTGCCGCGCACAGCGGAGACGCGGTCCCCCAGTCCGCGCAGGCCGGAGCCCCGGCTCGCGTCGGCCCCACCGACCCCGTCGTCCACGATCTCGACGCGCGGGGTCCCGTTGCAGCGCGACAACGCGACCCTTGCGTCGGAGGCGCGCGCATATTTCGCGACGTTCGCCAGGGATTCCGACACCACGAAGTAGGCCACGGTCTCGACAGGCTCGGGCAGCCGTCCTTCGGCCTGCACATCGAGCTCGACCGGGAT
>DAITAE010000361.1:0-5225 GCA_036824445.1 Streptosporangiaceae bacterium
GCAGGTGCGGGGCAACGACGCGGGTGATCTCCTCTGGATCGTGGCCAAGCCGCTCGGGGAGGTTGCCGTTCAGCCATAGCGTGGCGAGGCCATGCACCAGCGACCACGCCGCGACTCCCGCGGCCAGCTGCCCGGAATCGGGGCTGGCTGAGCCGTAGAGCAGCACCGCAGTGGCGGCCCTGGCCTCACGGACCTCTGGGTCGTCCGGACGGTACAGCTCGGGCCGGTACATGACCTCGAAGTGGGCGCGGTGGGTGACCGCGAACCGCACGTAGGCGACGCCCAGCTCCAGAAACCCGGGATCGGCATCCCGGAGCGCCTCGCCGAGCATGCGATACCCCTCCGCGGCTACCGCCGTGAGCAGTCCCGCCTTGTCCCCGAAGTGATACGCCGCCGCGGCGTGGGTGACCCCGGCCCGCCGGGCGACCTCGCGCAGGCTCATCGCGGCAGGGCCGGTTTCCGCGATCGTCTCCACGGCCGCGCGCAGCAGCGCGGGCCGCAGGTCCCCATGGTGATACTGGCGCGTCACCGGCGGCATCCTCCCATCCTCGTTTGACATCTTACCAGTGGTTAGATTATCTTACCACTGGTAAGACTACCTGTGAATGGAGGTTCCCATGCCGGCATTGCCCTGGACTGCCCGCCAGCCGGTCGACCCCGGCCGGGAGTACCTGGCGATGGCCTCGCGGCTGCCGCTCAAGAGCCACCGCTCGATCCCCGGTTTCCTGCGCGACGCCATGGCCATCCGCCGCCAGCTCGCCCACGCCAGCGGGCTCGTGGGTTACGCGCTCGATGCTGAGCTGGGCCGCAAGACGTTCTGGACCTTCTCGGTATGGGAGGACCAGGCCAGCCTCGACGCCTTCGCGTCGTCCGATCCACACCGCCGGATCATCCGCCGGTTGCAGCCGATGATGGGGAAGACCCGGTTCGAGTTCTTCCGGATCAACGGTTCGGACCTGCCCAAGACGTGGGACCAGATGAAGGCACCCGTCCGCTGACGCGCCGGCTGAAGAGAAGGCCGTCGTCACCGGCTTCTGACGGAAGCGGGCCGTACCATCGGGGCCGTGGCCACCCGCTACGACGTGTCGGCCGTGCCGCCGCAGGGCGGTTACGTGGCCAAGCAGTGCCCGGTTCGTGCCCAGTGGGACGCGGTCCGGCCGTGCGACCCGCTGCCGCCGTCACGGCTGGTCGAGCGGCGGCTGGCGCGCGGCCGGCAGTTCGAGGCGCAGGTGGTCGCCCGGCTGGTGGCCATCCACCCAGACGCGCACCTGGTTCCCGGGCAGGACCGGGCCGCGCGGGAGGGAGCGACGCTCGCCGCGATCCGGGCTGGGGCGCGGCTCATCGTGGGTGGGCGCCTGCCCCCTGATCTGGCCGGGCGGCGGGTGGGCGAACCCGACCTGCTAGTGGCCGCGGCCGGGAGCGCCGGCCCTGGCGGGAGCGCCGGCCCTGGTGAGAGCATCGGCCAGGGCGCGAGCAGTGGCCCGGCCGGCCGCGGCGGATACCGGCCGGTGGACATCAAGCACCACCGCTGCCTGGATGCTGGTCCCGGCGGCCCTCCGGCGCTCTGTTCGCCGCTGGAGCATCCGGGCTGGGAGGCCGCGGAGGCCGACTCCGGCTCGTCGGCCCGCAAACGCAAAGACGACCTGCTCCAGCTCGCCCACTACCAGCGCATGCTTGAGGCCGCTCACCTGGCAGCCCCGGGAGGTCGCTGGGGCGGCATCATCGGCGTTGAGGGCGTCGTCACCTGGTATGACCTGGACGCTCCGATCTGGCGGGCGCTCTCGGTGGGTGGCCGCCCGCGGCAGCGCTCGACCATGGAGGTGTACGACTTCGAGTTCGGCTTCCGGCTGGACATCCTCGCCGCCGCCGCGGAGCACCTGGCCGACCCCAGGGCCGCGCTGCTGGTCGTGCCGGTACGGATCGGCGAGTGCGCGGAGTGCCCCTGGTGGTCATGGTGCGGCCCGCGGCTGGAGGCCGGTTCCGGCGACGTGAGCCTGCTGCCGCGGATGGGCTGGCGCGCGTGGCGGGTCCACCGCGACCACGGGGTCACCGAGAGGGCCGCGCTCGCCGCTCTCGACCACCGCACCGCCACCCTGGTCGCGGCCAGGGTCGACCTGCGGCCGGTCATCGCGGCGGTGGGAACCGCCCCGGATGACACGCCGGTGGCGGCGATCGTGGGAGCGCGGAAGCGGGCACAGCTGGCCCGCCTGGCTGCCGCGGGCATCGCCACGCTCGGCGACGCCCGGGCGCTCAGCGCCCGCACGGCCGCCTACTGTGGCCAGCCGATGGCCGACCTGCCCGAGCAGATCGATGCCGCCCGCGCCGCCCTGGGCAGCTCGCCCGCCTACCGGCGCCGCGGCGTCGACCGGGTGCGCGTTCCCCGCGGCGGCGTCGAGGTCGACATCGACATGGAAAACGTCGAGGAGGGCGTCTACCTGTGGGGTGCCCTGGTCACCGACCGCTCGGGCCGGGGCATCGCGCCGGCCGGGTATCGCCCGTTCTGCATCTGGGACCCGCTGAGCAGTGAAACCGAGGCCGCCTTGTTCGCCAGGTTCTGGCGGTGGCTGACCGGACTGCGCCGGGACGCGGCCAGCGCGGGCGTGGTTTTCCGCGCGTACTGCTACCACGCGGCGGCCGAGAACAGCCAGATGCGGCGCATCGGCACCGCCACCGGCCTGGCCGACGCGGTCGCCGCCTTCACCGGCTCCGACGAGTGGGTCGACCTGCTCCGCGTGTTCGGAGCCCAGCTTCTCACCGGCTCGGCGGGCGGGCTCAAGCGCGTCGCCCCGCTCGGCAGCTTCAGCTGGGACGTCGCGGACCCCGGGGGTGGCGAGTCAATGATCCGCTACGACGAGGCGGTCGATCCCGGCAACGCGCGCGCCGCGGCCCGGGCCCGTGACTGGTTGCTGGCCTACAACCGTAACGACGTCGAGGCGACACGCGCCCTGCGGGAATGGCTCGACCGAGACGCCAGCGGCTGCCCCCGGGTCGAGGATCTTGGATCATGACGCACCGAACCGCCAGCGCGTGGCCCCGTACGGCTCGGCGGGGGCCACCCCGAACGCGGTAGCCGGCGTGACCGCGTAAAGGTCCCAGGTCGGCCCAAAGTCGGCGGGCGATGAGTTCCTGGGAATCCGAGCGTCCTACCCCCGTGGTGACATACTGTCCGGACCGCGCCGTAGCATTCGGAGTTGTGACCGTACGTCCCGATACCGTCGCCCCCGACGACCTCGAAGGCCACCGCCGGGAGCTCACCGCCTACTGTTACCGGATGCTCGGGTCAGGCTTCGACGCCGAGGATGCGGTGCAGGAGACGATGGTGCGGGCCTGGCGGGCCGGTGAGCGCTTCGAGGGCCGCTCGAGCGTCCGGTCGTGGCTGTATCGCATCGCCACCAACGTGTGCGTCGACATGCTCCGCGGCCGTCAGCGCCGGGCCCGTCCCATGGAGCTTGGCCCCTCCCGCCCCCCGGTGGACTCGTCCCTGGAGGCGGTGCTGCCCGATGGAAGCTGGGTGTCCCCGATCGCCGACGAGCGGGTGCTCCCGCCGGAGGCCGATCCGGCGGAGGTGGCCGTCGCCAGGGACAGCATCAGGCTCGCCTTCGTTGCCGCGCTGCAGCACCTGCCGGCCCGCCAGCGGGCCGCGCTGATCCTCTGCGAGGTGCTCCGCTGGCACGCGGCCGAGGCGGCCGAACTCCTGGACACCAGCGTGGCGGCGGTCAACAGCGCGCTGCAGCGGGCCCGGGCCACCATGGCATCGGTCGAAGCCGACACGCCTCCGGAGGCCGTCGGCGCTGAGCAACGCGCCCTGCTGGCCCGCTACGTGGACGCGTTCGAGAGCTACGACATCGACAGCCTGGTCAAGCTGCTGCACGAGGACGCAATCCAGTCGATGCCTCCGTTCGCGATGTGGCTGCGCGGAGCCGGCGACATCGGCCGGTTCATGCTGGGCCCCGGGGCAGGCTGCCGGGGGTCCCTGCTCATCCCGAAGGCGGCCAACGGCTGCCCGGCGTTCGGCCACTACAAGCCGGACCCGGAGGGCGGGCATGCGCCTTGGGCGCTCCAGGTGCTGGAGATCTCAGGGAGCCGCATCGCGGGGCTTCACTTCTTCCTGGACACCGAGCGTCTCTTCCCGGCCTTCGGCCTGCCCCCCCATCTCACCGAGTAGGCCGGCCAGGTCAAGCAGTTCCGCCATCGCCGATGACACGTCCTCCAGCCAGACCCGGCCCCCGGCGCGCCGTGCTATCAGCTGGAACCGCGCCAGTGCCGCGACGAAGGCCAGGTCGGGTGGGCCCTCACCGGCGAGCGGTACCTTCCAGCGGGTGCCGTCGGCGCCAACCACCACCATCCGGGCCCAGCGAACCGTGCCTGCCACGCCCGTTAAGACGCGGCGGAGGACCACAACTCACCGCCGCCGCGTCACGATCCCATACCCAGCGGCACGCCACCGATGAGGTACGGGTCCCAGCGCGGTCTGATAGCGGGCTGTCCTTGGCAAGGGCGGTCGCGGCCATGGCCGCGGTCGCCGTGCTGAGCACTGCACATGTCGCTGTGCCTGGCGGCGCTGGGCGGCCGGACAGCGGGCTGACGGTCCTTTCCCGCTGCGGGGGCGTGGGGGAGGACACCGGCCGGGACCTTCCGCCGGCCGCGGCGGCTGTGGTAGCGCAGAACGTATGACGGAAAGCCACCCCAGCCGGGACGAGGCGCCTCGGGCGGCGCCGGCGCTGGCGGTCCGCGGCACCGGACCCGGCGAGGTCACCATCGGCGGCCTCACCGCAGGCGGTTGCGCACTGCTGTTGTTCGTCAACGAAGACTGCCCCACCTCCGCGATGGCCATGCGCAGGCTCGGGCCGCTGTGCCGGGCCTGGCAGGAGGCCGGGCTGACGGCCTCCGCCGTCTTCGAGGACCCACTGGAGGTCGCCGTCCGGGTGGCACGCCGTCTCGGCTGGGCGGGCGGGGTGGTTTCCGAGGACCCGCCATACGAGACCTCGCGCGCCTACCAACTGGTCTCGGTGCCGACCGCGGTTCTCGTCGACCAGGCCGGGACGATCGCGGGCAGCGTGACCGGCTGGGATCATCAAGCCCTCGCAGCCCTCATCGGGCAGGCGGCAGCGCTCCTCGGCGCCAAACTCGCGATCCCGGAAGCCACCGAGCCGCTGCTCAAGCCGGGGTGTTCGTCCAAGGCGGCCATCGACCCGGAGCTAGCGGCGGCGATGTCCGCCCCCGCC
>DAITAE010000362.1:0-5219 GCA_036824445.1 Streptosporangiaceae bacterium
GCGCGGGCGTGCCGGGTGCTGCCGGATGACCACTGCCCATCCCTTCCGCCGGGCCCGGGCCCGGCGGAGACGACCAACGGCACGCCCGGCGGACGCATGCGGTGCGGAGCGGGCCGAAGACCGGCCGTCATGCCCTAGTCTCGGGGCCATGACGCAGGCGTGGGACGAGGAGCTGCGGGCCCGCGGCTATCGCGTCACGCCCCAGCGGCAGCTTGTGCTGGAGGCCGTCGCCAAGCTTGAGCATGCCAGTCCCGAGGAGATCTGGGCGGACGTGCAGCAGACGGCCAGCGGGGTGAACATCTCGACCATCTACCGCACGCTGGAGCTGCTGGAACAACTCGGCCTGGTCACCCACACCCACCTGGGACACGGCGCTCCCCGGTACCACATGGCGGCCGAAGCGGATCACGTGCACCTGGTCTGCTCTACCTGCGGCCGCATCACCCAGGTTCCCCCGGACGCGGTCGACGCCCTGGTAACCGCTCTGGACGAAAACAACGGCTTCCAAACGGACCTCGGCCACCTCACCGTCTATGGCCGGTGCGCCATGTGCCGGGCCGGTGATCGTGGCGCCACGAGCCGCGGCGCGGGGCGCCACGATCACCGGCCTGACCGCGTAGCCAGCCGAGACGGAATAGCCGACCCGACCGCGCAGACGCCCGACCGCGCAGCCGGCCCGGGCGCGTAGCCTGAAGGCATGGAGTCCCCCCTGTTGGCTCACACCGGAGCCGTCCCGGCGCAGGGGCCGGATACCGGGGTCGCGGCCCACTACGGTGACCCGTTCGCGGAGCAGCGGGCGCTTGCCCGCTCGGCGGGCATGGTGGACCGGTCGCACCACGACGTGCTGCGGATCGCCGGCGAGGACCGGCTTTCCTGGCTGCACAGCCTGACCACGCAGGACACCGAGCACCTGGCGCCGGGCTCGGCTACGCAGGCGCTCGTGCTCAGCCCCAACGGGCATGTCGAGCACCACCTGACCATGACCGACGACGGCGCCGCGGTGTGGATCCATGTCGAGCCGGGCACGGCCGAGTCCCTGCTGGCCTTCCTGCAGTCGATGCGTTTCCTGCTCCGGGTGGACCCGGCCGATGTAACCGGGGAGTTCGCCCTGCTCACCCTCATGGGCCCGGACGCGGCAGGAGTGCCGCCGGACGATGCGGTGGTGACCATGGCCGATTCGTTCGGCATGGATGTGATCGTGCCGCGGGACCGGATCGCCGGCATCGCGGCGGATCTCGAGCAGCGCGGAGTGAGGCTGGCCGGAGTGGACGCCTACGAGGCGCTCCGGATCGCGGCGCACCGGCCGCGGCTGGGGCTGGACACCGATCGCCGGACCATCCCGCACGAGGTGGGCTGGATCGAGACCGCCGTCCACCTGTCCAAGGGCTGCTACCGGGGCCAGGAGACCGTGGCCCGGGTGCACAACCTGGGGCATCCCCCGCGCCGGCTGGTGTTCTTGCACCTCGACGGGAGCGAGGAAACCCTGCCCCCCCACGGCGACCCGGTCACCATGGGCGACGCGGAGGTCGGGTTCACCGGCTCGGCCGCGCGCCACTTTGAGCTGGGACCGATCGCGCTCGCGCTGATCAAGCGGACGGTGCCGGCCGACGCCATGCTGCGGGCCGGGGGCGTGCCCGCCGCCCAGGAGGTGGTGGTGTCCCCCGACGCGGGCGCGAACGTGAAGGTCACGCTCAAGCGCCCCCGCGGCGTAGCCACACCCCGCCGCAGGTAGATGCGGCGCGCCGGGACCGTGCCGCGGGTGGGCGCCAGCGAGCGCGCCGCGGATGGGCCGGGCCGGCGAGCGTGCCGCGGGTAAGCACGGTGCTCCTGCACCACACCGCGGATAAGACCGCCGCTGGCTGGAGGATTCGCGAGCACATGCCCTAACGTTGGCTCCCGGCAGCGGGCAGGGCCGCCAGCGGCGACGGCCCGGGACCGCGGTAGGAGGTTGTGCACCGTGCTGCGCCGTATGCTGCTGGCCGCGTCGGCCAGCGACCGGCTGCGCGGGCTGGTCGTCTCTGCTCCGTACACCCGGGATGTCGTGGCCCGCTATGTGGCCGGCGACGACGCGGGCGCCGCGGTGGCGGCAACCCGGCGGCTCCAGGCGGATGGTCTCCAGGTCAGCCTCGATTACCTGGGCGAGGACACGACCAGCCAGGATCAGGCGGGCGCCGTCGCCGGCGAATACGTCGCGCTGCTCGGCAGGCTCGCGTCGGGCGGCCTGGCGCGTGATGGCGCGGCCGAGGTTTCGGTCAAGCCCACCGCGGTCGGCCTGCATCTGCCCGAGCACGGGGAGAAGACCGCGGCCGCGAACATCGCCCGGATCTGCGCCGCGGCCAGGGCAGCGGGCACGACCGTCACGGTCGACATGGAGGACCACACCCACGTCGACGCGACCCTCCGGATCGTTCGCGACCTGCGCGCCGATTTCCCCGACCTGGGCTGTGTGATCCAGTCCCAGCTGCGGCGCAGCGCTGCCGACTGCGCGGCCCTGGCCCATGAGGGTTCCCGCGTCAGGCTCTGCAAGGGCGCCTACGACCCACCGGATGAGGTGGCTTTCCGCGCTCGCGCGGAGGTGGACCGCTCCTATGCCCGCTGCCTGCGGGTACTCATGGCGGGTGGCGGGTATCCGATGCTGGCCACCCACGACCCGCGGCTGATAAGGATCGTCGCGGCGCAGGCGGTGCTGACCGGGCGCGGCACCGCCGGTTTCGAATACCAGATGCTGTACGGAGTCCGGGCGGCCGAACAGCGGCGGCTCGCCGACACCGGCGCGACGGTGCGGGTCTACGTGCCCTACGGCCAGGACTGGTACCGCTACCTGGTCCGCCGACTGGCCGAACGGCCCGCCAACCTCGCGTTCTTCCTCCGCTCGCTGGCCTCGCGCAGGTGAGCGGCGCCCCGGACGATAGGCTGGCCAGAGTGATCGCGATCCTGGGTGCCGGCAAGATGGGCGAGGCGCTCATCTCCGGCTTGCTGCGGGCCGGCCGCTCCCCGTCAGGGGTGCTCGCGGTCGTCCGGCGCCCCGAGCGTGCCGCCGCGCTCCGGGAGAGCTACGGCGTCGGCGTGGTCACCGCCGCCGAGGCGGCCAAAACCGCGGACACGCTGGTCATCACCGTCAAGCCGCAGGACATGACGGCGCTGCTCGACGAGATAGCCCCGCACGTGCCCGCCGACCGCCTGATCATTTCGGTAGCGGCCGGGTTCCCGACGTCCCGGATCGAGAACCAGCTCGGGGCCGCGGTTCCGGTGGTCCGCGTCATGTCCAACACTCCGGTGCTCGTGGACGAGGCGATGAGCGTCATCTCGGCCGGCGCGCATGCCGGCGAGGAGCACCTGCGCCGGGCCGAGGAACTGCTGCGGCCGGTCGGCAGGGTGCTGCGCATCCCCGAGTCACAGCAGGACGCGGCCACCGCGCTGTCGGGCAGCGGCCCCGCCTACGTGTACTTCCTGGTAGAGGCGATGGTGGATGCCGGAATCCTGCTGGGCATGCCGCGGGGGACCGCGCTGGAGATGGTGACGCAGGCGGTGTACGGGGCGGCGACCATGCTGCGCGAGAGCGGGGAGCATCCGGTGATCCTCCGGGAGGCGGTGACCTCCCCGGGCGGGACGACGATCTCCGCGATCCGCGAGCTGGAAAATCACCGCGTCCGGGCGGCCTTCCTGGCGGCGATCGAGGCGGCGCGCGACCGGGGCGCCGAACTCGGCAGCGGCTGAGCGCTGGGTCACGGTATGGCCTGCACCCTGCATGTCGCTTGGGACGAGCGGCTGGCCGGCTATGACTTCGGGCCCGGCCACCCGCTGGCCCCGGTCCGGGTGGAGCTGACGGTCGCGCTGGCGGAGGCGTTCGGCGTACTGGGCGAGCCCGGCGTGACGGTCGCGGCGCCCGCCGCCGCCAGCACCGCCGAGCTCGAACTTGTCCATGATCCGCGCTACATCGCCGCGGTGCAGGCCGGGGTGCCCGACACGGCCTTCGGGCTCGGCACCCTCGACAACCCGGTGTTCGCCGGCATGCATGAAGCCTCGGCGCTGGTGGCCGGGGCCACGCTGGCGGCCGCGGCCGCCGTCTTCGGCTCGCAGGCGGAGCACGCGGTCAACGTGGCAGGCGGCCTGCATCACGCGATGCGCGGGATGGCCAGCGGGTTCTGCGTGTACAACGACCCGGCGATCGCCATCCGGTGGCTCCTTGAGCAGGGTGCCGAACGGATCGCCTACGTCGACGTGGACGTCCACCACGGCGACGGGGTGGAGGCTGCCTTCTACCACGATCCGCGGGTGCTGACGATCAGCATGCACGAGCATCCGATGACCCTGTTCCCCGGCACCGGCCTGCCCGACGTCAACGGCGGGCCAGGAGCAGAGGGAACGGCGGTCAATGTGGCGCTGCCGGCCGGCACCGGTGACCCCGGCTGGCTGCGCGCGTTCGACGCGGTGGTGCCGCCGCTGCTGCGCGCGTTCCGCCCGCAGATCCTGGTGACCCAGCACGGCTGCGACAGCCACCGGCTGGACCCGCTCGCTCACCTGGAACTGAGCATCGACGGACAGCGGACCGCGCATGCGTGGCTGCACCAGCTGGCGCACGAGACGGCCGACGGGCACTGGGTGCTCACCGGCGGCGGCGGATACGCCCTGGTCCAGGTGGTGCCGCGCACCTGGACCCATCTGCTGGCCGAGTCGTCCGGCCGCCCACTGGACCCGGCGGCCGCGACGCCGGAGTCCTGGCGTGAGTACGCCCGTGCCCGGACGGGCGCCCACCCGCCGGAGACCATGACCGACGGCGCGGCGGCATCGTTCGTGCCGTTCGCGTCGGGCTACGACCCGGCCGACGCGGTGGACCGGGCGATCATGGCCACCCGGAACGCGGTCTTTCCGCTACACGGCCTGCTGCCCTCTCCCTGAGAGGATTCCCGGCAACCCTCTCCGCGACTGGATTCCGGCAGTCCTCCGCAACCGGATTCCGGCAGTCCTCCCGGACCGGATTTCCGGCAGTCCTCCTGACCCGGACTCCTCGCAGTCTTTCCCCGATTCCTGGCGGCGCGTCGGTGAATCGTCGGCAACGCAGCGTGGCGACATCGGAACACGCCGCCGGCCACCAGCGCCCGTGTTTGCCCTGGTGCCTGCAAGGTCCGTGCCAGGCGTGACTAAATGTGACTCGATGGAGGGTTGCCCTTTTCCACACAAGACTTACGCTGGGGACGGAGGTGACTGATGCGCTGAAT
>DAITAE010000848.1:0-1611 GCA_036824445.1 Streptosporangiaceae bacterium
GACCGCGCACGTGGGCCATCAGTGGCTGGGCCGGTACGGCAAGACCGACAACGGGGTGGTCACCGTCACCACGGTGTGGGCCGATGAGCGGTTGTATTACCCGGTGCATGCGGTGCCGTACACCCCGGCCCGGCACTTCGCGAAGGGCAGGAATGACCCGGCGTTCCGCACCAAGCTGCAGGGCGGGCGTAGGTGAACTACGCTGCGACCGTGCCGATCACCAGCGTCGAGACGATGGGATGGCTCCGGACCGCAGTCGGTATCGCCCTCATTGTGGCGCCGGGAGCGCCGATGCGGCTGGCAGGCCGACGCGAGCCGGCCGGTGCCGACATGCTGCTCATGCGGACAATCGGCATCAGAGACCTTGTCCTGGGCCTGGGTACCGTTGCCGCAGCAAGATCGAACGACATGAGGGATGGGCGTCGCTGGACCGCAACAGCGTTGGCGAGTGATTCGCTCGACGTCGCTGCCAGCCTTGCGAGCATGCGCTCCATCGGGAAGCGGGACTCCTGGGGTGCAGCCCTACTGGCGTTCACCTTCGTCTGCGGGGACCTTCAGGCACACCGGCGCCTGAGAAATGCTGAGGCCAAAGTCTTGTAATCAACGGCTGGCCGTCAGCTTCGCACAACGAGTACGTATTCAAGGGCTCCCGGCGGTTCGGCACACCGACAGTGCTTCTGGCGATCCGCGACCGCCACGCCGGATCAAGAGAGCCACGCTGCTGGATAAGAACGGCGCAGGATGCTGTCAGCAGACGCGGGTCCGGAGAGACTGGCCGATCTGCTCGCTGGCCTTTGGCTGCCTCCGGGGGGGTGCCGGGCATGCTGTCATCTAGAACTGGGCCGCCCTAAATCGGCAGTGCCGGGCTGGGAATGTGTGAATCAGGCTGGGCGCGGCGGGTGCGTGCCGCCGGCCTTGTCCCGGGCCCCCCGGGCTGGCCAGGACACCCCGGTCCAGTGGCCGTCCGGTAACGCGGGGCCGCCGCGGCCGGTGAACCCGCGTGGGTTAGCGTTGGAGCCGTCTATCAGGTGATCAGGGAGATGCCATGGCTGAGAAAGACCAGCTGGTGCTCTACACCGCAGCGTACGACACTCTCGCGGCCGCGTTGGCCGCGCTGGACTCCATCGAGCAGCTGCACAAGGACGAGATGATCGGCAAGTACGACGCGGCGGTGATCGATAAGGAGAACGGCAAACCTCACATTGCCAAACGGCTGGACCGCCCGCGCGTCCGCGTCATCCCCGAGTGGTTTGGGGGCGGGACGCTGCCGCGCAAGGAGCTCCATGAGGCAGCCGAGGAGCTCACCGCCAACCAGGCGGGGCTCATCGCGGTGGGCGAGCCGACGATCGAAAAAGGGCTCGACAAGGCGCTGACAGGTGCCGCCAGAGTCGTGAAGCGCACCGTAGATGCCACGACCGACGAAATCACCAGCGAGCTGCAGGAAGCGCTCAAGAGCTGACCGTGCTGCAGTAGACGCAGCCGTCTGTATCCGGCGGCGTCTTCCGCAACGCCGGCATGCCCGCCGCGGTACGCCATACGCAGCGGACCATGCCCGTCTCAGCTAACGTCAGCGCTGCGCGGCCGCTGCCCCTCGAGTGGTCCGACCGGATC
>DAITAE010000849.1:0-1610 GCA_036824445.1 Streptosporangiaceae bacterium
AGCCGCCGTTAGGTGCCCCGGTCTGGGTCTGACGGAACGTCGTCTATGCCGCGCCGAACAGGTTGATCTGTACGCACTCCGGCCTCGCTGGCACGGCTGCCTGCTCGCTCGCATGCATGTGAGCGCGTTCAGCTCATGCGGTCCGAATGTGGTGCCCGACCGCGCTCCCGGCTCTGTAGCCGAGGCTTATGACCTTCGCGGGCGGGGGGCGCGAGTGCCAGGTAGTCGTGGATGAGGCGGATGGCGGTTGAGCCCTCGCCGACGGCGGAGGCCACGCGTTTTATCGCGCCGTGCCGGACGTCGCCGGCGGCGAACACGCCTGGGGTGGTGGTCTCCAGCAGGAAGGGCGCCCGCTGCAGGGGCCAGTCCTGACCGGTGTCGGGTCCGGTGAGGATGAATCCCCATTGGTCGCGCTGTATCGCTTCGGGGAGCCAGCTGGTGAACGGCTGCGCGCCGATCAGGATGAACAGGCCGGCGGCTGGTGTCCCTTCGGTCTCGCCAGAGTCGCGGTTGCGGAGCAGCAGCTGCTCAAGATGCCCGCTGCCGCCGCCGCCCGCGACCTCGCAGCGGTAGCGGACGTCCACGTTGGGCGCGGCGTCGATCTGGCGGATCAGGTAGTCGGACATGCTCGCCGCCAGGGACTGCGAGCGGATGAGAATCGTGACCTGCTGCGCGTACTTCGACAGATGCAGCGCGGCCTGCCCGGCTGAGTTGCCGCCGCCCACCACAAAGGCTGGTTTGCCCGCCACGGCCTGCGCTTCGATGGTGCCCGCGCCGTAGAAGACGCCCGCGCCGGCCAGCGCCTCCAGTTCGGGGACGCCCAGGCGCCGGTACGACACGCCGCTCGCGATCACCACGGCGCGGGCCCGGGCCTGGCTGCCATCTTCCAGCCCGACCACCAGCAGGTCCTGGTCTTTGGCCAGCGACGTCGCCGCGTTGCCGTACACGAGGTGGGTGCCGAACACCCACGCCTGCTCGTAGGCGCGCTGCGCCAGCTCCCCACCGCTGACACCATCAGGGAAACCCAGATAGTTCCTGATCCGTGAGCTCGTCCCGGCCTGGCCGCCGAACGCCTCCCGCTCCAGCAGCGCGGTGCGCAGCCCCTCCGACGCCCCGTAGACCGCGGCGGCCAGGCCGGCCGGCCCGGCCCCCACGATGACCACGTCATAAACCCCCCCGGCTGGCCGCACGTCCAGTCCGAGCGCCTCGCCCACCTCGACGTTGGCCGGGTCCACCAGCACCACCCCGGTGTACAGCGACAGCACCGGCCCAGCAGGATGGCCCACGCCGAGCCGCCGCAACGCCGCCCGGCCCTCCGGGGAGTCGCTGGCATAAAAGCCGAACGGGACGTTATTGCGGGCCAGCAGGTCGCGGATCTCGTGGACCCGGGCCGAGGGATCGTCCCCGATCACCGTGACCAACTCGGATCGCCTGCCCTGCTCGCGCCACCACTGCTCCAGCGATCCGGTGATCACCCGGTGGAACTGCTCGTCCGGTGACCACGTCGGTCTGTTCAGGTAAAACTCCAGCTGCCCCAGCGCCGCCGCCTCCAAGAACGGGGCGGGCGTCGACCGCTCGCCCCAGGGGATCAAAAGCCCGCGCCGGGCCGT
>DAITAE010000850.1:0-1609 GCA_036824445.1 Streptosporangiaceae bacterium
ACCCCGACCGGATGCCCGCAGGAGATGGCGCGATGACCGACATGCCGGCCATTGGTTGGTCCCGCGGCAGGCGCGGCCGGGAAGCGGTAACGATCATCTCGGCGCCGCCGGCAGCGGGAAGACGTCACTGCTGCACGCGTGGCCCGGCCAGCCAGGCCAGGACCACCGGATCGCCCTCATGTCCGTATGGCCGGGCCAGCGCGGCGCGCAGCTGTTCTGGCTGGCGCTGCTGGGCGCGGTCCGGGCCACGACCGGCGGCGCCGAATGCCGACCGGACGGCCACGCCGCGACCCCGGGCAACGCTGCCGCACCGGGAGGCTGACATGGGCACCAGCAACCGGGCAGCCGCCGACCAGCCGGTCTTTGGGCGTCGTCCCTGCCGGGCGCCCCATCCGGTCCGAGTCCAACGACATCCGGCGCATCAAAGACGCCCTGGTGGCCGGTGGCTGGCATGTCGAGGACTTCGCCGCCGTGCCGGTGGACTGGGGCGCCGTCACCTTCGCATCCGGGCCGCGAGAAATCGTGCTGCCGCCAGCCGTCGGCGCCGTCAATGGACGGGCCCGGGACCCGCTGGCGGTGGGGTGCCGCTGGTATGCGGCGTTGCGTCCGGCAGATCTCAGCGCCATCGCCACCATCACCGGCGACCGCTTCTTCAACCATGGCCCGATCGGCGCGGGTATCGCCTGAGCATAAGGCAAGGCAGAATCGGAGACGACGTCCTCAGCCTGCACAGCGCCTTCCCGGACCTCGACGTCATCGTCGCAGACATGTTCGCCGAGCACGACAAGGTCGTGACCCGCGTCATTGCCCGAGCACCCACCTTAGCCCGCTCCACACATCCCGCCGACTGCCAGGCGGACGGCCGAATCCCACCCCATGAAACCCGCCACGATCACTTATACAGACGGTCCCTACAGGAGCGCTTAACATGAATGACGGCTGCACGCATGTTGACCGGGTCCGCGAGGTCATCCCCTCGTCCAGGGGTTGCGAGGACTACCTGGCCCAGGACGCCGGGACTGGGTGCATCTGCGGATCTGCTGGAAACGCGGTCACGTCGGGGCTGTGACAACTCTCCGGGCAGACACGTTACCGCGTAGGGGTAGAGCGCTTCGCGGATCAGGTCGTTGACGACGCCGTGGTACTGGGCGGTGTCGATGTGATCTACTCCGGCGGCGACCGCGGCCTGCAGGACGCCGATAGCCGATGCCCGGTCAGGTGGCGGCCCAAAGGCGCATGGGTCGGCGAGTTGCATCGCGCCGTAGCCCGACCGCCGGACCTGCACGTGGCCGAGTGTGAAGGTTGACATCGTGCCGGCCCTCGTGCTCGGGCCGGCGAGGCGGGCCTGACGAAACGGCGGCATAGACAGCTCCTGGTGGCCGGGAACACGGCGGCGTTCCCGGGATCGGGTTTGGATTCCGCATCGGTGCTTAACGGCCAGATCGCCTTTTGCAGTCTTATGACCAGCCGGTGAGCAGTCGTCACCTGACCCAGGTGATTCACCGGCCTGCCCTCCAGACCCTGGCCCGGTCACGGTATCGGACGGGACGGCCTCCGGGAGCGTGCGGCCCCGGCGATGGCGGGTCTGGGCGGTGCCCCTGGAATGACT
>DAITAE010000363.1:0-5189 GCA_036824445.1 Streptosporangiaceae bacterium
CGAGCTGCGGTCACGGGTGGCCGCCCGGGTCCTGACCGAGATGACCGACGTGGCCACCGCGGCCGTGCTGGGACTGAGCGGGGACGCAGCGATCGCCGCGCTGATGAGACGGCTGCGCGCCTACGGCGTGGAACATCCCGCCCGCTACCTGGCGGTGCCGCCGGACCCGATGCACGACCCAGCGCTGGCGCAGCCAGCGGCCCGCTTTATCGAGGTGTTCCTGGCCGTGTTGCGTGGCTACGGCCTGCACGGCGCGGCCGCGATTCACGCTACGCGGCGCCTGCGCGTGATCGTCCACGGGTTCGTCTCGATCGAATCCAGCGGCGGCTTCGGCCTGGCCGAGGACCCAGCCGAGACCTACGAACAGCTCATCCAGATGTACCTCGCATCGTTGCCCCGGCACTGACCCGCCACCGTTCACAACCACAGGAGACGCACATGTCCACCTCCGCAACCCGCATCCGCGCAGGCGCCGCCGCCCTGGCGGCTGCCGGCGTGTTGTTCCTCGCCTACCCAGCGCTGCGGCCCTGGCACGACGAAGGCACGGTCGCCGGGGCAACAGCCTCGATGGGCTCCACGGCCTGGGTGACTGCTCATTTCTTCGCGATGCTCGGGTTCATCTTGATGCCGCTGGGGCTGCTGGCCCTGCGCTCGGCGCTCGCACCCACCAGGGCCGAGCCGCTAGCCCTGACCGCAGCGGTGCTGGCCTGGATCGGCTCGGGGCTGGTGCTGCCCTACTACGGAGCTGAAGACTTCGGGCTGCACGCGATCGCCGGATCCGCCGGGCCCAGGGCCGACCTTCTCAGTCTCGTCCACGCGGTGCGCTACCAGCCGCTCGCGGCGACGATTTTCGGCACCGGGCTGCTGCTGCTGGCTGCCGCAGCCATCATGGCGGCGATCGCGGTGTGGCGCTCACACGTCCTGCCCCGCACCAGCGCCATCCTCTTCGCCACCGGAATCGCCCTGTTCCTTCCGCAGTTCTTCAGCCCCGCCGCCGTCCGGATCGCCCACGGCATCCTGCTTGCCGCAGGCTCGATCATCCTCGCCGCCGCACTATGGGCATCGGCCGGCCGGCCCCGCGCCGCCGTCACCCCGCCCGCCGACCGTTCTTCCGCCGATGTCAACGGCATGGCTCGGCACCCAGCGGCGCGGCCCTCATGACAGCCCGCACCCGGCGGCTGCCCCATGACCGCCCACACCCGTCCGCGCGTGCGCCAGCCGTCAGCGCCAGCGGGCGGTCCCCGGCACCCGGCGTGGATCGGGGCGAGTTACTCGATCCAGCCGAGTTCCTTCAGGGCCCAGCCGGCGTTCCAGATCTTGGTCATGTGGCTGATCTTGCCGTCCTGAAACTCCATCACGTACACATAGTCGCTGCTGGTGCTCTTACCAGTCGGGGAACCGGGCCGCCGTCGGCGCTGTGGGTGCCCGAGAACACAGCGTAGATGCAGACGTTGTTGCGGTCATCGTCGGCGGCGAAGGACTTGACCGCGTAGCTCCCGTCCGGGATGAAGCTGAGCAGCCCCTTCATCCACTCGGTGTATTGCTGGAGCGTCTGCAGGCCGGCGAGCGGTTCCGCCTGGGCCGCGAAGCCCGCGTTTGGCTGGCAGTAGGCGCTGCATTCGGCCCAGCCTTTGCCCGTCTCGCAGGCGTCGAAGAAGGCCCGTGCCGTCTGGGTGATGGACTCGGTGGCGGTGGACATGGCGTCAGTCCTCCCTGTCTAGCCGATTTTGGGTTTCCTGACCGGTGCTAGGTCAGCGCCGGGATGAGCACGTCGCAGAACACCTCGAAGCCGCTTTCCAGGTCCGGGTGCGGCCCGTGTTCCCCGGAGAAGGTCTGCGAGACCAAGTCAAACTCGTCGCCGCCCAGCGGACGGAACGTCGAGGTGACCGTGACCACGCCCGCGTCCCGCGACAGCGTCGGCCCATGGAGAATCGAGAGCTTCAGTGGCAGCCCCTTGAAGGTGTTGATGAACGTGACCGTGCCGTCGGCGTTTTGGATCGGGTCGTCAAGCCCGGTCACCTGCCCCGCTGAGAAGATCACTATCGACTTGCCGTTCTCGGCCGTGAACAACTGCCGGATCCTGCTTGTGTCGCGGAAGGTGTTGTCGGCGTAGAGCTTGAAGTTGTCGACGACATTGACGGTGCTCGTCCCCGGGATGTCGCACACCTGGTCCGGGAACGTGTCGGTGAAGCTGGTGTGCTCATTGACGATGGGGGCCGCGGCGGACGCACCACCCGATGCGCCGATCGTCAGGGCCAGCGCGCCCGCGAGAACTAGGGCGAGTTTCCCCACGGTCGCGGCGCGGCCGATGCCGCGCACGACGCTCAGCCCGCCCCCAGGCCGCTTGGTCAGAAGAAATCAATGAGACCCATGGCCGGGCGTGGTAGCGCCACGGCCGTCGGTTCCCGAAGCGTTCATGTTCCCCCCTAGAAGATGCTGCCTGCGGCGCCCTCCCGGCACCGCCTTCCCGACTGGTGCTCCAGCCGGGACGTATGCGGATCACCTATCGCACGATCTACGTCGCCAGCGGCAAATGAAAAGCTCAAGATCGCCGACGATGCAGCCAGACGCCGCCCTTGCGATACGGCAGCGTCGCTTACTAGGCGCGGCTGCGGCTGGCTCCGCACTGATGGGGGGCCGCGCGCCGCAGCCGCGAACCACAACACCTGCGTCCACAGCGACGCGGATATGTCAGCGCCGCTGCTGTGCCCGCCCGGCACGCCACCGGGACGAACACGCCAGCCAGCGCACGTGCGTGAAGGCCCGCGCGCCAGCCGCCAGCAGCCATGTTGCTGCCGCATCTGCCCCCCCATGCCCAAGCGCCACTTCCGGCCACAAAACTCACATGGCCGTAGCTACTGGGCAAGAACGGCAAAACGCTACTACGCACGGACGGGGAGCGAAAGACCCCAAACCGACATAGGACCCAAGTCCCGTCGCCACTCGTGGCACGCGCCACCTCATTTGAAGTGCTTCGCCTCTGGAGCTGACTCGAACTCCAGGGCATCACCGCCGCCGAGGGCGCTGCCTCGCTCGAGACGTTGCTCGCCGACTGATCCTGGGGCCCGGGAGGCATACGCGGCGAACGAGCGCCGATCACGGCCGGTATCTCCGACAGCCTGGAGTACACGCACGCGGTGACGCATTGATACTGCGCGTGACCATCACCAGCAAGACAAGTCCGCACCTTGCTGAGGCCCTACACAGGCCCGCACACCCAGCGGAACACCCAATCCGGCTTCACGATCGCCGATTACGCGCTCTTGCGGGGCGGCGGATCGCGGGCGCCCTAAGTGTGTGCCAATTGCCAACGAGGAACGTCTTGTCGTACCTGATGCTTTGGCCACAACGATCAAGAGCACGAGCTCGGCTACCCGGAGACGCCCGCCCGCATGGCGTCGGCGGGCTACGGTCAGCGGGACAGGTGCCGTGGCCTATATGGGGGCCCGCCGTCGTGACGCGCCTCGAGATCTGCTGCAACCTCACCGGGCTCCGGTTAGCGGACCGGCTCCCTTGGCTACAGCCAGTCGAGGGCTGGGTGCCCGGCTACGCAATGTGAGCGCGGCCGGGATTCCTTAGCGCTCTCAGCACGCCGTTGCCGAATCGGCAGGCCTGATTCCTGAACTATCAGCGCCGGTGGCTTCGGCGCCGATTGCCCCATTCGGGTTACCGGCCGTTCTGGAGCGCGGGCGCGAGTTGCCCGGCAAGATCCAGATCCTGGCGTGAGGGCGCATAGACCGCCCTGCCATCCCTGGAGCAGGCTCTTGTCGTGAGTGCGGAACCAGCGCGCCGGCCACCGCATGCGCGGCCTCGGGCTGGATAGCACGCTGGTGATTGAGCGCTTCCAACGGGAGAGACCGGGCCCGTCACCGGTCAGCGACGCTGTGCGACCGGATGAACCGCAGCACGCCGGCGTTGAACTCGGCGGGGTGGCTGTTGAACATGTTGTGGGTTGCCCCCGCGATGGTCAGCCGGTCCGCATCCGGCATCAGCTTGGCCAGGCGGTCGGTCACCGCCTTGAGGTGCGCCGGTGACTGCGCGCCCGAGACCAGCAGCGTCGGCACTGGGATGGCCCTGGCATCAGAGGCGGCGAACGGGGGAAATCCGGCCTTGATCTGAGCCTTGAGCGGGCCGACATTGCCGACGAACCGCTGGAACATCGCCTCGGGTATGCCTTCCACGACCGCGTCGCTGGTGTTGGCGGCCATGAAGGCCCGCAGCGCTCCCGCGTCGTCGCCACGTTCGAACGCTTTGATCGCCGGGCCCATCCCCTTGGCGCCGAACTTGATGAAGCCGATGCCGGCGCGGGGGTGCCGGATCAGCAGCTTGATCACCTGGGCCGGCCGGGGCGGGATGCTGACGCCGAGCAGCGGGAAGGCCGGCGGCTCGAGCAGCACCAGTGTGCGGAGAAGTTCGGGATGGTGTGAGGCGAGGCGCAGACCGCCGAAGCCGCCGGGCGAGGAGTGCCCGACCAGGTGCACTGGTCCGGCGTCGAGTGCCTGGACGAACTGGGCCAAGTCGTCCACGAAGGTGTCGAGGGTGATCGATTCGTCCGGACGCAGCTTCGGGTTTGGCCAGTACCCGCGGCAGCTGAGCGCAATCGCCCGGTAGCCGGCACCGAACGCGGTCATCTGCTGATCCCAAGCGCGGTAGTCACCGACACCGCCGTGTACGAACAGCACGGGCTCGCCCTGCCCTTGTTCGACGTAGGCGAGGCCAGCACCATTGACCGTGGCTGTGGACATTGCCGTCCTCCTTCGGGCCGCCGCGAGGGCCGGTCACGCCGGCCGATCACGGGCTGCACCCCCGAGGCTAGGACCGCCCCGATGCGTCCTCCATCGGGAATTCTCCCCATGTCACCAGGCCGTGCTCCATGGCGAACATCGTCGCCGCGGCGCGGGAGGACACCCCGATCTTGGCGTAGATGTTCTGGACGTGGCGGTCCGCGGTCTTCACCGAGATGCCGAGCGCCTTCGCCACCTGCTTGGTAAGCAGACCGCGGACCGCCAGTGCTCGCACTTGGGGCCTTGACGGGCTTCAGGTGATGCTTGCCAGTTTCTAGGGTCGGGGCGGTTCCGGGGCTGGGTCTTGTGCTGGCTGTTTCCCGGGTACTGGCAGGGCTGAGCAGCCCTGCCCCTCGTTTTGGCAGCAAGAGGCGAAGTGCCTGCCCGTCAGCGGGTTAGCGTGAA
>DAITAE010000364.1:0-5177 GCA_036824445.1 Streptosporangiaceae bacterium
GGCGTGAAAGACGTGCGCCAGGCCCGGGTCGGCGACACGGTGACCAGCGCCGCACGCCCGGCCGCGGCGCCGCTCGCCGGATACGACCACCCGCGCCCGATGGTGTTCTCCGGCCTGTACCCGGTGGAGGGCGATGACTACCCTCAGCTGCGGGACGCGCTCGACAAGCTGAGGCTGAACGACGCTGCGCTCGTCTACGAGCCGGAGACGTCCACCGCCCTTGGCTTCGGGTTCCGGTGCGGGTTCCTCGGCCTGCTCCATATGGAGATCGTCCGGGAGCGGCTGGAGCGCGAGTTCGACCTCACGCTGATCTCGACCGCCCCGAACGTGGTCTACCGCGTGGTCCGCGAGTCCGGCGAAGAACTCACGGTCACCAACCCGAGTGAGTTCCCGGAGGGAAAGATCGCCCAGATCTTCGAGCCGGTGGTCCGCGCCACGGTGCTCGCCCCCGCGGAATACATCGGCACGATCATGGAGCTGTGCCAGCGCAGGCGCGGCTCGCTGCTCGGCATGGACTACCTGTCCGCTGACCGGGTGGAGATTCGTTACACCCTGCCGCTCGCCGAGATCATCTTCGACTTCTTCGACCAGCTCAAATCGCGTACCCGGGGCTACGCCTCGCTGGACTACGAGCCCGCCGGCGAGCAGGAAGCCAACCTGGTGAAGGTCGACATCTTGCTGCAGGGCGAGCCGGTGGACGCGTTCAGCCAGATCGTGCACGCGGACGAGGCGCGCGAGTATGGGATAGCGATGACGTCCAGGCTGCGGGAACTGATCCCGCGCCAGCAGTTCGAGGTGCCGATCCAGGCCGCGATCGGGTCGCGGATCATCGCCCGGGAGAACATCCGGGCGCTGCGCAAGGACGTGCTCGCCAAGTGCTACGGCGGCGACATCACCCGCAAGCGCAAGCTTCTGGAGCGGCAGAAGGAAGGCAAGCGCCGGATGAAGACCATCGGGCGGGTGGAAGTACCGCAGGAGGCTTTCATCGCCGCCCTGTCGACCCAGCCGGACAGGCGCTAGCCAGCCCTCGGCCGGCGACCGGCCGGGTGCCGGCTAGCCGCCGGTGCCCGACGTGGCCGCGACGATCAGGACGATGCCGACGATGGCCAGCAGCGCGAAACCAACGCCGATCCAGCCCAGGATGAGCCCGGCCAGCGCAAGCCCCGCGCCCTGTTCCCCGGTGCGGCGGATCTGGTGGCGGGCGACATGGCCGAGCACGACCGCCGGGATCGTGGCCAGCGGCCACAGCATCACCTGCGCCACGCCGCAGACGAGGCTGGCGATGGCCAGTGCGTTGTTCCCCGCTGGTGCCACCTGCGCCGGAGGCTGTGGAGGTCCGGCTCCGGGCAGATCGATGACGACCGAGTCGAGCTCGGCGAACGTGCTCGCGGTCATCGCCCGCTCCACCCGGGCGTCGTGCTCGTCCTTGGTCAGCCGTCCCTCGGTATACGCGCTGGTGATCACCTCCACCGCGCGATCGCGGTCCGCCGTGGACGCGCGCATCTGAGCGCGCGGCACGCCTGCTCCGAATCCGGGTCCAACCGTCATCGCCGCCTCCCGCCGGGTGAGTGCCCTCAGGATAATCCGCGCGGGCGGCCACATCATCCGGCGCGGTGGCGCATCCGGGGCGCCGGGCGGAAACGGGTTCGCCTGCCGAGCAGGAAACGGGTTCGCCTGTAGGCCGGGAAACGGGTTCGCTTGCCAGCCGGCCGGCCGGATACCGTGCCAGATGTGGCGATCGCACGGGTGGTCTCAGTCAACACTGGGCACGGGCGGGATGAGGAGTGGGCCGGCCGGCTCAAGCGCACCGCGATCGACAAGCGGCCGGTCGCGGGGCCGGTTGCGGTCGGCCGGCTCGGCCTGGCCGGTGATGAGCAGGTGGACAAGCCGGACCACGGCGGCTACGAGCAGGCCCTTTACGCCTACGCCCGGGAGGACCTGGACTGGTGGGTGGAAAGGCTGGGCCGGGAACTGGCCAGCGGGACGTTCGGCGAGAACATCACCACGAGCGGGCTCGAGGTCACCGGCGGCCTGATCGGGGAGGTGTGGCGGCTCGGCTCGGCCGTGGTCCAGGTCACCTCGCCCCGGATTCCGTGCGCCGTGTTCGCCGGGTGGATGGGCGAACACCAGTGGGTGAAGCGGTTCGCCGCCGCCGGGCGGGTCGGTGCCTACCTGCGCGTGCTTGAGGAGGGACAGGTCAGCGCCGGAGACCCGGTAGAGATACTGGCGCGCCCCGCGACCCGGCTGACGATCGCCGAGTCGGTCCGCGCCTATTACGGCGACGTGGACCTGATGCGCCGGCTGCTGCTCGTCGAGGGCCGCGGCAGCAAGTGGGACGAGATCGCGCTGTCGGTGCTCGGCCGGCCGGGCGCGATCGCCGAGGACGCCGGGGCGGCGGCAGGACCAGGCCCGGCCGGGACGGGCGTTCCCGGTGCGCCGGGCCGCTGAGCCGGTGCGCTGACGTGCCAGGCGCGCTCCCGGCAGGCGAGCCGGCTCCTGCCGACGGCGCACTGCCGTCGGGTGCGGTGCAGCACCTGGGCAGACGGCCGTTCGGCATCTATGTACACGTGCCCTTCTGCCGGACCCGCTGCGGCTACTGCGACTTCAACACCTACACGGCCGCCGAACTCGGCCCCGGGGCGAGCCGTGACTCCTATGCCGGCCTGGCGGTCGCCGAGGTCCGGCTGGCCCGGCGGGTGCTCGGCGCCGCCGAACTGCCCGTGACGAGCGTGTTCTTCGGCGGCGGGACCCCCACGCTGCTGCCGCCAGCCGCCCTGGCCGGGATCCTGCGCGCCATCGACGGTGAGTTCGGGCTTGCCGGAGACGCCGAGGTGACAGTGGAAGCCAACCCGGAGACCGTGGACGAGCGGGTGCTCGCCGGGCTGCGGGCCGGCGGCATGACGCGCATCTCGCTGGGGATGCAGAGCGCCGTTCCGCACGTGCTGGCGGTGCTGGACCGCGTGCACGAGCCGGGCCGGCCGGCCCGGTGCGCGCGGTGGGCGCGCGAGGCCGGGTTTTCCCATGTCAGCCTAGACCTGATCTACGGCACCCCCGGCGAGAGCGACGCCGACTGGCGGGAGTCGCTCGCTGCGGCCCTGGCGGCCGGCCCGGACCACATCTCCGCCTATGCGCTGATCGTGGAGGAGGGCACCGCCCTGGCGGCGCGGATCGGCCGCGGGGAGGTGCCAGCACCGGACGACGATGCGATGGCCGACCGCTACGTGATCGCCGACGAGGTGCTCGGCGCCCACGGCATGGCCTGGTATGAGATCTCCAACTGGGCTGCCCGCGACGCGGCCCGATGCCGGCACAACCTGCTCTACTGGACCGGCGGGGACTGGTGGGGGATCGGCCCAGGTGCGCACAGCCACATCGGCGGCACCCGGTGGTGGAACGTCAAGCACCCCGCCGCTTACGCCGCGCGCATCGCCGCCGGGCGCAGTCCCGCTCAGGCCCGCGAGGTCCTGACGGACCGGGAACGGCGCCTGGAGCGGATCCTGCTGACGACACGGCTCGCCAGTGGCTGCGCCCTGGCCGAACTGGAGCCGGCCGGCCTGCTGGCGGCGGCTGACGCGGTCGCGGGCGGGCTGGCGGCCGAGGCCGACCACGCGTCGGGCCGGGTCGTCCTCACGCGCCGGGGCCGGCTGCTGGCCGACGCCGTCGTCCGTGATCTGACGGCGTAGGGCGGATTCCGGTCCGTCAGACTTCGGCGGCGGGGTCGCTGGTTCCAGGCGCGGTGACGAAGTCGATCAGTTCCTCGACCCGGCCCAGCAGCGCCGGCTCCAGGTCGGCATAGCTGTTCGCGGCGCCGAGAATCCTCCGCCATCCGGCGGCGGTGTCGCCGTCCCAGCCCAGCGCCCGCAGCACGCCCTCCTTCCAGGGCGTTCCCCGCGCGACGGCCGGCCAGGCGGCGATGCCGAGGCTGGCTGGCTTGACCGCCTGCCAGATATCGACGAACGGGTGGCCCACCACCAGTACGTGTGGCGAGCTGACCTGGGCCGCGATCCGGCTCTCCTTGCTGCCGCTGACCAGGTGATCGACGAGGACCCCCAGCCTGCGCGCCGGCCCGGGCGCGAAGCCAGCCGCGATCGGGGGCAGATGATCGATGCCCGCCAGATACTCGACCACCACCCCCAGCTCGCGCAGGTCGTCCCCCCAGATCTTTTCGACGAGCTCGGCATCGTGGCGGCCTTCCACGTAGATCCGGCTCGCCCTGGCCACCCGGGCCCGGTACCCCGCCGCCGCGGCTGGTCTCGGCGCCGCGAGCGATCCTGACGCCGTCCGGCCCGTCCCGCCCGCGCCGGCTCGCCGGCCCTGCCCGGGCCTGACCAGCGTGACCATCCTGCCTTCCAGCAGGAACCCGCCTAGCGTGAGCGGGAACACCCGCCGCTTGCCCCGCCGGTCCTCCAGCGTCACGACATGCTTCTCGCAGTCCACCACGGCACCGCAAAAGCCCCCGCCGGCCTCTTCGACCACCAGCCCGCGTTCGGCTTGCACCCGCGGAAACTCGGCGCGCGGGGGCCGTCCCGCGCCCACCGCGAGCACGTCAGGGCCGTAGTCCCGCCTCATGCCACCCCACCGTCGGCCGGCCGGCGCGGCGCCCGGCCGGCCCGGATCGGGCGGGCATGTGCCCGTGCCGAATCGCCTCGCACGAACCTACCGGATCACCAGCATCCCGCCGCGACACCCGCCGATCCACCGACGTGTCGCCTCACCGATCCCATTCCGTGCCAGCCCGGCAGG
Organism: Streptosporangiaceae bacterium; assembly: GCA_036824445.1. Classification (GTDB taxonomy): domain Bacteria; phylum Actinomycetota; class Actinomycetes; order Streptosporangiales; family Streptosporangiaceae; genus UBA9676. The sequence continues at coordinate 4,744 of DAITAE010000364.1, forward strand.
GATTATGGCTCGCGGCCCAGCTCACCGCGGGTTGCCACGGCGGCAGTGTCGGTGGAACGGTGCCAGGATGGCCAGTCCGCCATAGACTTGGCACTCGGGATGATCGAGTGCTAGAGAGGGAGCCGTGCTCGACGACAGGAAGCTCGCCGTGCTGCGCGCCATAGTGCAGGACTACGTGTCCAACATGGAACCGGTGGGCTCGAAGTCGCTGGTCGATCGGCACCACTTGGACGTGTCACCCGCAACCATCCGGAACGACATGGCCGTGCTGGAGGAACAGGGCTACATCGCGCAGCCGCACACGAGTGCGGGCCGGATCCCCACGGACAAGGGGTACCGGCTGTTCGTCGACCGGCTGTCGGGGGTCAAGCCGCTGTCGGCCGCCGAGCGGCGGGCGATCGAGACGTTCCTGGCCGGCGCCTATGACCTGGACG
>DAITAE010000365.1:0-2633 GCA_036824445.1 Streptosporangiaceae bacterium
GTGACCAAGCTCGCCGACGACCGGTTCTGGGTGGTCGCCTCCGACACCGCGCACCGGCACGCGGAAACCTGGATGCGGCGCCACCTCGGCGACGCGCACGCCTTCGTCACGGACGTGACGTCGGGCTACGCGCAGATCAACGTGCAGGGCCCGCGGTCGCGGGAGCTGCTGGCGTCGGTCACCGATGCGGACATGTCCAACGAGGCGTTCCCGTTCCGCACGGCCGCCGAGATCGCAATCGGGTTCGCCCGGGTGCTCTGTATCCGGATCACCTACCTGGGCGAGCTCGGCTACGAGCTGTACATCCCGGCCGAGCAGGCCGTGCACGTCTACGACCGGCTGGTCGAGGCCGGGCAGGCGGTGGGCCTGCGGCACGCGGGCCTCAAGGCGCTGGGCAGCCTGCGGATGGAGAAGGGCTACCGCGACTACGGCCACGACATCGACAACACCGACACCGTGCTCGAGGCCGGGCTCGGCTTCGCGGTCGCGCTGGACAAGCCGGGCGGCTTCATCGGCCGTGATGCCGTGCTCGCGCAGAAGGCACGCGGGCCGCTGCGGAGGCGGCTGGTGCAGGTGCTGGTGACCGACCCCGGGCCGCTCATGTTCCACGCCGAAGTCGTCCGCCGTGATGGCAGGCCCGCCGGGTATATCCGTTCCGCGTCGTACGGATTCACGCTGGGCGGGGCGGTCGGGCTGGCGATGATCGACGCCGACGAGCCGATCAACCAGGCCTACCTGGACTCCGGCGAGTGGACGGTCCAGATCGGGGATGCGGTCTGCCCCGCCGTCGCGTCCCTGCGCCCGATGTACGACCCGGGGAACAAGAGGATCCAGGCCTGAGCCGGCTGGTGAGCGCGCCCCCGGCCGGCCGTGCCGCCGCGTTGCGCGGGGTGATGGGAGGATCGGCTTGTGGCCAGGGATGGCGGTGACCTCGGCGGCCGGCCGCGGCGGGAGTCCCGGGCTGGGCGCGGCCGGCTGGGAACGTACCAGGACAAGCGCGACTTCACGCGCACGCCGGAGCCCGCCGGCGCGACGCCGCCGGGACCGGATGGCGGGCCCCGCCGGTTCGTCGTCCAGCGGCATCGTGCCCGCCGGGTGCACTATGACCTGCGGTTCGAGATCGACGGGGTGCTGGTGAGCTGGGCGGTGCCCAACGGCCCGACCCTGGACCCGGCGGTCAAGCGCCTGGCCGTCCACGTCGAGGACCACCCGATCGAGTACCTCGACTTCGAGGGCGTGATCCCGCGGGGCCAGTACGGCGGCGGCGACGTGATCGTGTGGGATATCGGCACGTGGGAGCCGCACGGCACCGACGACCCTGGGGCGGCGGTGGCGGCCGGGGACTTCCACGCCGACGTCCACGGCAGCAAGCTGCGCGGCCGGCTGGTGCTGGTGCGCCGCGGCGGGAGCCGCGGGGACCGCCGGGAATCCGACCAGTGGCTGCTGCTGCACAAGGCCGATGACGACGCGGTCAGCGGCTGGAACCCGGAGGACTACCCGGAGTCGGTGCTCAGCGGGCGGACCAACGAGCAGGTGCGGGCCGACCCGGACCGGGAGTGGCGCTCGGACCTGCCGCCAGCACAGGCGTCGGTGGCGCTGCGCCCGCCGCACATCCCGGGCCCCACCGACGCGGAGCTTACCGCCCTGGATGGCCTCGGCGCCGGCGGCCGGTGGGAGGCGTTCGGCCGGGAGCTGCGGCTGACGAACCTCGACAAGGAGCTGTTCCCCGGCCGGGACGGCGAGCCGCCGGTGACCAAGCGCGAGCTGATCTCCTACACCGCCCGGATCGCGCCCGTGGTCCTGCCGTACCTGGCGGGCCGCCCGCTGAACATGCACCGCTTCCCTGGTGGGGCGGCGAAGCCCGGCTTCTGGCACAAGCAGCTGCCCGACCACGCGCCGCAGTGGATCCCGCGCTGGCGCAACCCGGACGCGAAGCCCGGCGAGACCACGACCTATCTGGTGGCCGATGAGGCGGCGGCGCTGGTGTGGGCCGCCAACTTCGGCGCGCTGGAATGGCACGCCTGGACCGCACGCGCCAGCGATCCGGCCAGCCCGACCTACGCCCTGATCGACATCGACCCCGGCGAGGCCACCTCCTGGGACGACGTGCTCGTCCTGGCCCGGCTGCACCGGACGGCGCTGGAGCACCTCGGCGTGCGGGCGGCGGCGAAGGTCACCGGGCGGCGTGGCATCCAGGTCTGGATACCGGTCGCCGCCGGGCTGACCTTCCGCGACACCCGCACCTGGACCGAGCAGCTGTCCAAGGCGATCGGCGCGATCGTGCCCGAGCTGGTCAGCTGGAAATGGGACGTCAGGGACCGGGGCGGCCTGGCCCGGCTCGACTACACCCAGAACGTCCACCACAAGACCCTCGTCGCGCCCTACAGCCCGCGCGCCGCGGCGGGCGCGCCGGTCTCGGCGCCGATCGCCTGGGACGAGCTCGACGATCCGTCGCTGCGGCCCGATGGCTTCACGATCCGGACGATGCTGGACCGGGTGGCCGAGCGTGGCGACGAGTTCCGCACGGTGCTCGGCGAGGGCCAGCAGCTGCCACCGCTGCACTAGCCGCCGGCTGGCCGGAGCCACCGGGATTGTCCTGGACGAAGCGTCGCTCCGGGCGACGTGACGGGCGG
>DAITAE010000365.1:2733-5133 GCA_036824445.1 Streptosporangiaceae bacterium
GCCGCGCGGGAGACGTCCGCTGATGGCGAACGCCGCAAGAAACAATCCCGGCCGCTTGTTGTTGAAGCTACAACCTACAGAGTTCAGGAAGTGAACCGATGAGCACAACGCTGTCGCTGCCGGTGCTGCCACTCGATGACACGGTCGTGCTGCCGACCATGGTCGTGCCGCTGGATATCTCCAGCTCCGAGGCACGGGCGGCCATCGAGGCGGCCCAGATGTCCGCAGAGAAGCCCGGCGGCAACGAGGACGGCCCGCGGGTTCTGCTCGTGCCCCGGCTTGGCGGCACGTACGCGCCGGTGGGCACGGTTGGCGCCGTGGAGCAGGTCGGGCGGCTGCCTAGCGGAGAGCAGGCCGCGGTTGTCCGTGGCCTGTCCCGGGTGCGGATCGGCGTGGGCACCACCGGCCCTGGCGCCGCGCTCTGGGTCGAGGGAACCGAGCTGGACGAGCCGTCGGCCAGCCCCCGGGCCCACGAACTGGCCCGTGAATACCGCGGGCTTGCGGCAACGATCCTGCAAAAGCGCGGAGCCTGGCAGCTGGTGGACGTCCTGCAGCGGCTGAACGACCCGTCGGCGCTGGCCGACAGCGCCGGGTACGCCGGCCACCTCAGCCTCGACCAGCTCAAGGAGCTGCTGGAGACCGTCGATCCCGAGCAGCGCCTGGAGCGGCTGGTGGGCTGGGCGCGCGATCACATCGCCGAGCTGGACGTCGCGGAGACGATCCAGAATGACGTGCGCGAGGGCATGGAGAAGCAGCAGCGCGAGTTCCTGCTTCGCCAGCAGCTGGCCGCCATCCGCAAGGAGCTGGCCGAGCTCAACGGCAAGCCGGGCGAGGCCGGCTCGGAGGAAGAGGACTACCGGGCCCGGATCGAGGCCGCCAACCTGCCGGAGAAGGTGGAGGAGGCCGCGCTGAAGGAGGCGGCCAAGCTCGAGCGGGGCTCCGACCAGTCGCCGGAGGCCGGGTGGATCCGCACCTGGTTGGACACGGTGCTGGAGATCCCGTGGAACACCCGGACCGACGACGCCTACGACATCGCTGCCGCGCGCGCGATCCTCGACGCGGACCACGCCGGGCTCGACGACGTCAAGGACCGGATCATCGAGTACCTGGCCGTGCGCAAGCGCCGCGCGGACAAGGGCCTGACCCTGGTCGGCGGCCGCCGCAGCGGTGCGGTGCTGGCACTGACCGGCCCGCCCGGCGTCGGCAAGACCTCACTGGGCGAGTCCGTGGCCCGCGCCATGGGCCGCAAGTTCGCCCGGGTGGCGCTCGGCGGCGTTCGCGACGAGGCCGAGATCCGCGGCCACCGGCGCACCTACGTCGGCGCGCTGCCCGGCCGGATCGTGCGGGCCATCCGCGAGGCCGGGTCCATGAACCCGGTGATCCTGCTGGACGAGGTCGACAAGCTCGGCTCCGACTACCGCGGCGACCCCACCGCCGCGCTGCTCGAGGTGCTGGACCCGGCGCAGAACCACACGTTCCGCGACCACTACCTCGAGGTCGAGCTCGACCTGTCCGACGTGCTGTTCATCGCGACGGCCAACATCGCCGAGGCGATACCCGAGCCGCTGCTCGACCGGATGGAGCCGATCTCGCTGGACGGCTACACGGAGGACGAGAAGGTGACGATCGCGCGTGACCACCTGCTGCCGCGGCAGCTGGAGCGGGCCGGGCTGGACACCGCCGACGTGACGCTGACCGACGGCGCGCTGCGGCGGCTGGCCACCGAGTACACCCGCGAGGCAGGCGTGCGCGCGCTGGAGCGGAGCATCGCGAAGGTGCTGCGGAAGATCGCCGCGCAGCTCGCCTCCGGTGAGGCGCAGCTCCCGTTGACCGTCGGCCCTGAGGACCTGCACGGCTACCTCGGGCACCCGCGGCACACCCCGGAGTCGGCCGAGCGGACCGCCGTGCCCGGCGTGGCGACCGGGCTCGCCGTCACCGGCACCGGCGGCGACGTGCTGTTCATCGAGGCGTCGCTCGCGGACAAGGAGACCGGTGACACCGGGGTCACGCTCACCGGCCAGCTCGGTGACGTGATGAAGGAGTCGGCCCAGATCGCCCTGTCCTACCTGCGCTCGCACGGCGCGGAGCTGGAGCTGGACGTCGGCGTCCTGAAGGACCGGGGCGTGCACGTGCACGTGCCGGCGGGCGCCGTGCCCAAGGACGGGCCGAGCGCCGGGGTCACGATGACCACCGCGCTGGCCTCGCTCCTGTCGGGCCGGCTGGTTCGCAGCGACGTGGCGATGACCGGTGAGGTCTCGCTAACCGGCCGGGTGCTCCCGATCGGCGGGGTGAAGCAGAAGCTGCTCGCAGCGCACCGGGCCGGGATCACCACGGTGCTGATCCCGCAGCGCAACGAGCCCGATCTGGACGACGTGCCCGAGGGCGTGCGGGAGCAGCTGG
>DAITAE010000851.1:0-1592 GCA_036824445.1 Streptosporangiaceae bacterium
TCGGCCCGGTCCGCTCCGGCAACGCGTTCGAGTAGACCGTCGAGCGCCTGCTGACCGTGATCAAGCTTGGCGTGGTCGCCCCGGGAGAACGGTTTCCGGCCGAACGGGAACTGGCCGGCCTGCTCGGGGTCAGCCGTATCACGCTGCGCGAGGCCATCCGGGCGCTGCAGCAGGCGGGTTATGTCGAGTCGCGGCGCGGCCGGTTCGGCGGCACCTTCGTGACCTACACCAGGCCCGCGCCGGATCCGGGGGAGGCGCGGCGGATCGCGCTGGCCGATTCCGCCCAGCTCGCCGACGCGCTCGCGTTCCGGATGGCGCTGGAGACCGGCGCCGCCCAGGTCCTGGCCGCCGCCGACGGCGACCGGGGACGCGATGTCCTGCTCGAGCGGCTGGCCGCGGTCAACGGTGCCAGCCCCGAGGACTACCGCCGGCTCGACACCCTGTTCCACCTGGCGATCGCGGAACTCACCGGCTCCGCCCTGCTCGCCGCCGCCTGCGCGGACGCCCGGATGCGGCTCAATGACCTGCTGAACGCGATCCCGGTGCTGCGGCACAACATCGTGCACACCGCCGCTCAGCACACCGCGATCGTCGACGCGATCCTGGCCGGCGCCCCGGAGCGCGCCCGCTGTGCCGTCGCGGAGCACCTCGACGGTACCGGCGCGCTGCTCCGCGGGTTCCTGTCCACGCCTGCCCAGCCGGCCAGGGCGGGGCGTGGCGGCCAGCCGCTCCGCTGAGGTGCCCGCCCTTGATCATGGCCCCGGCGCTCACATCCGCACGTAACGCCGACCGCAGCCTCACGCCGGGCGAGCCGGCGTCCGCCAGGTTGCCGGTGTGGCAGGTGCACACTGATGTTGCACATGTGGACAGCGCACGGCGCCGGGCAGGAGGATGCCGGCCGGTACCGGGCGGTGCCGCGCCGAATGTGATCCAGGCCATCACCGAGAACGTTTGCGGTCGGGCATGGATTTACGCCACACTGATGTTGTGAAAAACGTGGGCATGACTGACGCCGTCTCGCGGGCGGCCAGCACCGTCGGTGCGGCCGCCGATAGCGGCATGCCCGCGACCGCCTATGCGCAGCTGGGCGGCGAGAGCAGCACGCGGGCCAGGATCGCCCGCCTCATCCTGGAGAACGGGCCGGTCAGCGCTGCCGCGCTGAGCACGCGGCTGGGGCTGACACCGGCGGCGGTCCGCCGTCACCTGGACGGCCTGCTCTCCGGCGGCATGATCGAGGTCCGCAGCGCCCGGCGGCCCGCCAGCCGCGGCCGCGGCAGGCCGGCAAAACTTTTCGTGATCACCGACGCCGGGCAGAGCGCCTTCGAGCACGCCTACGACGATCTCGCCACCGGCGCCCTGCAGTTCCTGGCCGACGTGGCCGGGCCGGGCGCGGTCGCCGAATTCGCCCGGCGGCAGGTGGCCGACCTGGAGCGCCGGTACCGCCCGGTGATGGAAGCGGCCGGGCCGGGCGCAAAGGTCCAGGCGCTCGCCGAGGCTCTGTCGGCCGACGGCTACGCCGCCTCCGCGATCGGCGCGCCGGGCAGCCCGGCCGCCGCCGGTGGGGAGCAGCTCTGCCAGCACCACTGCCCGGT
>DAITAE010000366.1:0-5126 GCA_036824445.1 Streptosporangiaceae bacterium
CCGTGCGGCTGCTCGCCCGCTACAACCCGGCGCTGCAGGCCGTCCCCGCGCTGGGCCAGGTGGGGGTGCTCGCGCTCGGCGGCTGGCTGGCGCTGCACGGCTCGATCAGCCTGGGCACGTTCCTGGCCTTCTCCTCCTATCTGGTCGCGATGGTCTGGCCGGTCCGGTCGCTGGCCAGCCTGGTCACCATCGGCCAGCAGGCCCGGGCCAGCGTGATCCGGGTGTTCGAGGTCATCGACGCCAAGCCGGTCGTCACCGACGGGCCCGACGCGATCCCGCTGCCGCCCGGCACCGCCGACGTGGAGCTGGACGATGTGAGGTTCGGCTACGTGCCGTCGCAGCCGGTGCTGCGGGGCCTGTCGCTGCGGGTGACGCCGGGCGAGACGCTGGCCCTGGTCGGCCCGGCCGGGTCGGGGAAGTCGACGATCTCGCTGCTCCTGCCCCGGTTCTACGATGTCAGCGGCGGCGCGCTGCGGGTCGGCGGGCACGACGTCCGCGACCTCACTCAGGACTCGCTGCGGTCGGCCATCGGCCTGGTGATGGAGGAGAGCTTCTTGTTCTCCGACACGGTGGCGGGCAACATCGCGTTCGGCCGCCCGGACGCCACCCGGGAGCAGATCGTGGCGGCGGCACGCGCGGCCGAAGCCGACGGCTTTATCGCCGCCCTGCCGGAGGGCTACGACACCGTGGTGGGCGAGAAAGGGCTCACTCTGTCCGGTGGCCAGCGCCAGCGCGTGGCCCTGGCCCGCGCGCTGCTCACCGACCCGGCGATCCTGGTCCTCGACGACGCTACGTCCGCGGTCGACCCGCAGGTGGAGGCCGAGATTCACGAGACGCTCCGGCGGGTTATGCACGGCCGCACCACGCTGCTCATCGCCCACCGGCGCTCGACCCTCCAGCTTGCCGAACGGATCGCGGTGCTCGACCAGGGGCGCCTGGTCGATGTGGGCAGCCACGAGGAGCTGATGGACCGCTGCCCGCTGTACCGGCTGCTGCTAGCCGGGCCCGGCGAGGACGCGGAGGGCGTCGACGCCGGCGAACTCGCCTACTACGCCAGCGCCGACGGCAACGGCCGGTCCGGCCACGCCAACGGCGACGGCAACGGCCGGTCAGCGCCCGCCCGGAGCCGCCTGTGGCCGGAGAGCGGCGCCCCGGCCCGGGAGCGCTCGGCGCCGGCCGGCCCGGACGCGGGCGGATTCCTGGCCGGGATACCCGCCTCACCCGAGCTGCTCGCCCAGGTCGACGCGCTGCCTCCCGCCACCGACAAGCCCGGCATTGACTCCGGCCAGGCGCGGGCGGCGGACCCGCATTTCACGCTGCGGCGGCTGCTGCGGCCGTTCGCGATCGCGTTCGTGGTCGGCCTGGTGCTCGACGGTCTCGACGCGCTGGCCAACCTGGCCATGCCCGCCCTGGTCAGGGGCGGGATCGACCACGGCGTCGAGGCGCAGGCCATCCGCGTCGTCCTCGCCGTGTCGGCGGCGGCCCTGCTGATCGTCTTGGCGGACTGGGTCATCACCGCGGTCCAGACCCTGGTCGTGGGGCGCAACGGCGAGCGGCTGCTCTACACGCTGCGAGTCAAGATCTTCGCTCACTTGCAGCGGCTCGGGCTGGACTTCTACGAGCGTGAACTGGCCGGGCGCATCATGACCCGGATGACCACGGACGTCGAGGCCCTCTCGTCGTTCGTGCAGACCGGGCTGATCAGCTTCGTCAACTCGCTGCTCACGTTCGCCGGCGTGCTGATCGCGCTGCTGGTCATCAACCTCACGCTGGGCCTCACCGTGCTGGCGATCCTGCCGTTCGCCGCGGCGGCCACCGTGGTCTTCCAGCGCGGGTCGTCCCGCGCCTACTCGGACGCGCGGGAGAAGGTCAGCGCGGTCAACGCCGACCTCCAGGAGAACGTGGCCGGCCTGCGGGTGTCCCAGGCCTTCCGCCGGGAAGCCCGCAACGCGCAGCGCTTCGCCGGGCGCAGCGACGACTACCGGCGCTCCCGGCTCCGCGCCCAGCGCTACATCGCGCTGTACTTCCCGTTCATCCAGTCGCTGTCGACCGTCGCCGGGGCGCTGGTGCTGCTGGTCGCGGCGGGCCAGATGCGCAGCGGCGCGCTGACCGCGGGCGCGCTCATCGCCTACCTGCTCTACATCGACATGCTCTTCTCTCCGGTGCAGATGCTGTCGCAGGTGTTCGACGGCTACCAGCAGGCCGCGGTCGCCGTCCGCCGGATCTCCGAACTGCTGCGGACGCCCACCTCGACCCCGCAGGCCGGCCGGCCGCGCCCGGCCGGCCGGGGAGCCGCGCGGATCGAGCTGCGTGATGTGCACTTCAGCTACACCGCGGGCGGTCCCGAGGCGCTGGCGGGGGTGGACCTCGTCGTGGCGCCTGGCGAGACGGTGGCCCTGGTCGGCGAGACGGGTGCGGGCAAGTCCACCCTGGTCAAGCTCGTGGCCAGGTTCTACGACGTGACTGCGGGCAGCGTGCTGGTGGACGGCGTGGACGTGCGCGACTACGACCTGGCGTCCTACCGCCACCGGCTGGGAGTCGTCCCGCAGGAGGCCCACCTGTTCGCCGGCACCGTCCGCGACGCGATCGCCTACGGCCGTCCGGGCGCATCAGACGCCGAGGTCGAGGCGGCGGCCAGAGCCGTCGGCGCGGTAGACATGATTGCCCGGCTGCCGGGCGGCTTCCGCTATCAGGTGGCCGAGCGCGGGCGCAACCTTTCCGCCGGGCAGCGGCAGCTGATCGCCCTCGCCCGGGCCTACCTCGTCGACCCCGACGTCCTGCTGCTCGACGAGGCGACCGCGGCGCTCGACCTGGCCACCGAGGCGGCCGTCACCCGGGCCGCCCAGCACCTCGCGGCGCACCGCACGACCCTGGTCGTCGCCCACCGGCTCACCACGGCCGCACGCGCCGACCGGATCGTGGTGATCGCCGACGGCCGGATCACCGAGACCGGAACCCACGACGCTCTGCTCGCAGCGGGCGGCGAGTACGCCTCGCTCTGGGCGGCGTTCACCGGGGACGCGACGCTGGCAGCCTGAGCGCCGGCCTCCAAGCACCAGGCAGCGGGGCCACGCGGCCCGCGCTCCCCGTCTGCGGGCCAGCGCTGCCCGCTAGGACCCGCCGTTCCCGTTGCCGTGCGACGTGGGGTGGGTGCTGGGCTTGCCGGTCGAGTGCGGCGGCGTGGGGTGGGTGCTTGGCTTCCCGTTCCCGTTCCCGTTGTCGTTGCCGTGCGGCGTGGGGTGGGAGCTCGGCTTGCCGGCAGGGTGCGAGTGGCTCGCCCCCGGGTGGGGCACCGTGCTGCAGTAAGCGGCGACGTTACCGGCGCCGCCTGCCGCCCGCGCAAGGTTGCGGAAGGCTACCGCCTTCTGCATGGCGGTGCCGTGCTTCTTGGCGTGCGCCCAAGCGTTGCACAGCCCGTAGGCGGGATGGCCGGTCGCGTTGGGGCCGACCGGGGAGGGACTGTCGTGCGCGCGGGCGGCCGCGTCGTGTGCGGCGGGCGCGCCGATCGTGTGATGGGCGAACTGCTGGACCGGGGCGGGCAGCGCGCCGGCGAAGGCGGCGGTGGCGAAGCCGCCGATGCCGAGCGCCGCGACGGCGGCGGCAGCAGCGGCCCTGGCGGACAGAAGCGGTGATAGCAAGGTAGGCCTCCGGCGTGCTCGACGGGTCGGGCTCGGCACGCCGAGCCTCTCCCGGAACACGGCCAAGGCCTCGACCTCACCGGTTAGCTCATCGCCGGTGGGTGCGGCCGTGAGGGCGGCCAGCGCTTCCGCGACCGGCCGCAACTCCGGCGGCGAGCCCGTCGGCAACTCCGCGCCCGCGAGCAGGGCTGACAGGGACGTGTCGCTGATCGCGGACACGTCCCGGCGGCCCGGCCACGGGAAGTTCGGCATGTCACCCTCAGGAACGCCGGGGCCGGTCACAGCGTTACACCTGCCTCGCTGAGCAGCTCGGCCAGCCGCCGCAGGCCCCGGTGGGCGGCCACCCTGACCGCGCCTGGGCTGCGCCCCGTCAGTTGCGCCACCGTTTCGGTGTCCAGCCCGGCGACCACCCGCAGCAAGATCACTTCAGCCTGAATGGACGGCAGCTCCGCCAGCCACGCCATCGCCGTCCGGGTACCGAGTCGTTCCAGAACGGTCTCAGCGGCATCCGGTGCCGTCGGGAGCTGGCCGGCCGCAACCTCCTCCAGCGGCGCCGTCGGGCGCCGGGACCGGCGCCTGCCTTCGTCGATCGAGCGGCGGCGCGCGGTGGTGAACAGCCACGCCCGCCAGGCCTGCTCGTCCCCGCGGAAACCGGCCAGGCCGCGCACTACCTGCACCCAGGTGTCCGCCGCGACATCCTCCGCGACGTCCGAGGCGATGACCCGCAGGTAGCGCAGCAGCGGGGGGTTGCCGTCACGCCACAGCTGCGAGAACGCATCCTCGCTCCCGCGCTGGGCGGCGGCCAGCACCGCCGCGAACCCGTCGCCGATCACAGCGCCGAGTATTGGCACAAGGGCCGCACGGCCGCAGGCGTTTGGCCATCTTAAAGGCGAAGTGCCTGGCCCGCCGCGGCCGGGCAAATGCCCGCCGATCTGCTCGGTCCGGACCTGCGGGTAGCGGCGGCTGGAATGCCCGCTGCCGCACCTGAACACGATGGCGTTCTCGTTCTGCCTTTCGATCTGCGGCCGAGCTTGCCAGTCGGCACGTCCGGCGGCGCCGATGTCGGCGACGCCAGCGGCGGCCGGGCTCACTGATCTCGTCCGGCGGGCGGGTGTGGCGGCGCAGCGAGCTGATCGTCTCCCTGATGGACGCCGCCTCATTATGCGCCGGGATAACCACGGTCACGCCGGGAGCGGGCGGCCGCCGGGGACGGGCGGCGTAACAGTTCTCTGGCCTACCGCGTTTCTTCCGTATCCCATGCCTTCCACGGCGGCCAAAGACGCGAGGGGTCTCATGGCGAAGCGGTCTTCTCTCCTGTTCATCTTCCTTCCGACGGCTCTGCTGGGTCTTGTGGCTGTGACGGCGGTTCCCGCTTACGCCGTCAACCCCGACACCTTGGTGAACGTCGGGAGCCAGAGCCTGTCCACGCCGTTCTCGCAGAACAAGCAGAACGAGCCGGCGCTGGCGGCCGACGCGAACCACCCGAAC
>DAITAE010000367.1:0-5125 GCA_036824445.1 Streptosporangiaceae bacterium
AACCGGACAAGCCCGACTCGAAGACCCCGCGGGAGTTCTACGGCGGGGAGCCGGTGGGTTACGTCATCGAATTCGAGAACGGCTTCAAGATCTATGACACCGGTGACACCGACGTCTTCGGCGACATGGCGTTGATCGGCCGCCGCTTCAAGCCGGATCTCGCCCTCGTATGCATCGGAGGCCATTACACGATGGATCCGGAGGGCGCCGCGTTCGCGTTGCGCGAGTACATCCGCTCGAAGCAGGTGATCCCGCAGCACTATGGCACGTATCCGGTGATCAACCACACACCTGCCGAGCTCAAAGCGGCGCTCGGCAACGCCCCCATCAAGGTGCTCGACATTCCGTACAGCGTCATCACCGGTTCCCAGGGCGCCGCCGTGGGCAACGGCGGGAACGGGGGGTGGCAGGCGGCGGCCGCCCCGTCGCTGGCACGCAGCACGACGACCCCCGGGCACGGCTCCGCCACGGCCGGCCCATGCCGGACGGCGAAGGCATCCACCCATCGCACCAGCCGCTCCGGCGGTACGTCCACCCAGCGAGGGCCGGCCACGCTTCCTGTCACCGCCGACCTCCGCGCAGCGCCCGGGCGCCCGGAAGCGGGGACCGGCTCAGACGTTGAAGCCGAGCGCTCTGAGCTGCTCCCGGCCGTCCTCCGTGATCTTGTCCGGGCCCCAGGGCGGCAGCCATACCCAGTTGATCCGGAAGCCGGGCACGAGGCCCTCCAGCGCGGCAGCGGCCTGATCCTCGATCACGTCGGTCAGCGGGCAGGCGGCGCTGGTGAGGGTCATGTCGATGGTGGCCGCCCCGTCCTCGCCGATGGCGACGCCGTAGACCAGCCCGAGGTCGACGACGTTCACCCCGAGCTCGGGGTCGACGACGTCGCGCATGGCCTCGAGCACGTCCTCGCTGTCGGTGCCCGCTGCGCCGGTTGGCTGCGCCGTGCCATCGGCCGCGGCTTCGGCGTTTGCTACGTCAGCAGTGTTCTGGTCCATCTGTTCCAACTCCCGCCTCAGCTGGGCTCGCCATCGCGCATCACCTGCGCGGTCGCGTCCTTCCAGGCCATCCAGCCAAGAAGGGCGCACTTGATCCTGGCCGGGTACTTCGACACCCCGGCGAACGCGACTGCGTCCCCGAGCACGTCCTCGTCGGGCTCGGCCTCACCCCGGGACTGCATGAGGGCGACGAACTCGTCGCAGGTCGCCATGGCTTCGCTGACCGGCTTGCCGATGATCAGGTCGCTCATAACCGACACGCTGGCCTGGCTGATCGAGCAGCCCAGTGCGTCGTAGGAGATGTCGGCCACGGCCGGCTCCGCACCGGCGTCCTTCAGCGCGACCCGCAGGGTCACCTCGTCCCCGCAGATGGGGTTCACGTGCCGGACCTCGGCGTCGTGTGGCTCACGCAGGCCCTTGTGGTGCGGGTGCCGGTAGTGATCGAGGATGATCTCCTGGTACAGCGACTCGAGCTGCATCTCCCCTCCTCTCACGCCACCTGGAAGAACCGCTGCGTCTGGCGTATTCCCTCGGCCAGCGCGTCCACCTCGTCAAGGGTGTTGTACAGGTAGAACGAGGCCCGGGTGCTGGACTGGACGCCGAGCGCCCGGTGCAGCGGCCAGGCGCAGTGGTGCCCGGCCCGGACGGCGATGCCGAGCTCGTCGAGGACCTGGCCGACGTCGTGGGGGTGCACGCCGTCAACCTCGAAGGAGATCGCGGCCCCCCGGCCCTCCGGCGTCATCGGCCCGAGGATCCGCAGGCCGTCGATGTCGGCCAGCTTGGTCAGCGCATGGCCGAGCAGCTGCTGCTCATGCGCGTGGATGACGTCGCGCCCGATCTCGTTCAGGTAGTCCATGGCCGCCGCCAGGCCGACGGCCTGGGCGATCGGCATGGTGCCCGCCTCGAACTTGTGCGGTGGCGGGGCGTACGTGGACCGCTCCATCCACACCGTCTCGATCATCTCACCGCCACCCAGGAAGGGGGGCATCTCGTCGAGCAGCTCCCGGCGCCCCCAGAGCACCCCGATGCCGGTCGGCCCGCACATCTTGTGGCCGGTGAAGCCGAGGAAGTCGACGCCGAGCGCGGCCACGTCCACCGGCATGTGCGGGACCGACTGAGCGGCGTCCGCCAGCACCAGCGCGCCCACGGCGTGGGCCCGGTCGGCGATCTCCCGGACCGGGTTGACGGTGCCGAGCACGTTGGACTGGTGGACGAGCGCGACCAGCTTCGTTCGCTCGGTGATCAGGTCGCCGATGGCCGACAGGTCGAGCTGGCCGTCCCACCCGGTCACCTTGAACCAGCGCAGCGTGGCGCCGGTCCGCTCGCACAGCAGCTGCCACGGCACGATGTTGGAGTGGTGCTCCATCTCGGTGACCACGATCTCGTCGCCGGGCCCGAGCCGGAACCGGTCCGGGCCGGAGCTGCCGGCGCTGGCATTGCCCATGGAGTACGCGACGAGGTTGATGCCCTCGGAGATGTTCTTGGTGAAGATGACCTCGGTCTCGTCCGCGGCGCCGATGAACTGTGCCGCCTTGATCCGGGCCCCCTCGTAGGCCTCGGTCGCCTCCTCGCCCAGCTCATGGTTGGCCCGGTGGATGTTGGCGTTGTGCCGCTCGTAGAACTCGGTCAGCGCGTCGATGACCTGGCGGGGCTTCTGGGAGGTGTTCGCGCTGTCGAGGTAGATGAGGGGCCGCCCGCCGCGGACCGTGCGGTCCAGGATCGGGAAGTCCTTGCGGATGCGCGCGACATCGAGGGTCATGTCGCTGCTCCTGCCTTCGCCCAGCGCTCGTAACCTTCGGCCTCCAGCGTCTCGGCCAGTTCGGGGCCGCCCTCTTCGACGATCCGGCCGCCCACGAACACGTGCACGAAGTCCGGGGTGATGTAGCGCAGGATCCGGGTGTAGTGCGTGATCAGCATGACCCCGTGGTCCGGCCCGGCGCGGAACCGGTTGATCCCCTCCGCCACCACCCTCAGCGCGTCGATGTCCAGCCCGGAGTCCGTCTCGTCCAGGACCGCGATCTTCGGGGCGAGCAGCTCAAGCTGGAGGATCTCGTGCCGTTTCTTCTCGCCACCGGAGAAGCCCTCGTTCAGGTTCCGGCTCGCGAACGCCGGATCGATCGACAGGCTCTTCATCGCCTCCTGCAGCTCTTTGGCAAACGTGCGCAGCTTGGGCGCCTCGCCGCGGACCGCGGTGATGGCCGTGCGGAGGAAATTGGATACCGACACGCCGGGCACTTCGACCGGATACTGCATGGCCAGGAACAGCCCAGCGCGGGCACGGGCGTCCACGCTCATCGCCAGCACGTCCTGGCCGTCGAGGGTGACCGATCCCTGGGTGACCAGGTACCGCGGATGGCCGGCGATCGCGTAGGCGAGGGTGGACTTGCCCGAGCCGTTCGGGCCCATGATCGCGTGCGTCTGGCCGGCCGGCACGGCCAGGTCAACGCCGCGCAGGATCTCGCGAGCCTCGCCCGCGCCGTCGACCACGCTGACGTGCAGGTCGTGGATCTCCAGAGTCGCCATCACATGTCTCCCGAATCAGCTGAGCCGGCCTGGTTGTCGGCACCAAGCGCGACGTAGACGTCACCGTTCTCGATCTTCACCCGGTAGGTGGGCACCGGCTTGGTGGCCGGCGGGCCGGTGGGCTTGCCGGTGCGCAGATCGAAGCAGGACCCGTGCAGGTAGCACTCCACCGTGTGGTCGTAGATGTCCCCTTCGGACAGCGGCACTTCCTCGTGTGAGCACACGTCGTGCAGGGCGAACACCTCGCCCTCGGCGCGGACCACCGCCACCGGCACATCGCCGATGTCCACCCCGAGTGCTCCCTCATCGGGCAGGTCGGACAGGGCGCACGCCCGGACGAACTCGGTCATGACTGCTGCCCTCCGGCGTCCGCCGCCAGCTCGGCCTCGATGGACTCGGCGATCCGGTCCCGCAGCTCCGGCACGCCGATCCTGCCGATCAGCTCGCCGAAGAAGCCGCGGATCACCAGCCGCCGCGCCTCGGCCAGCGGGATGCCGCGGGCCATCAGGTAGAACAGGTGCTGGTCCTCCAGCTTCCCGCTGGTGCTCGCGTGCCCGGCGCCGACCACCTCGCCCGTGAGGATCTCCAGGTTCGGCACCGAGTCCGCCCGCGCACCCTCGGTCAGCAGCAGGTTCCGGTTCCGCTCGTAGGTGTCGGTCCCAACCGCCTCGGCCCGGATCAGCACGTCGCCAATCCACACCGTGTGCGCCTTCTCCCCCTGCAGCGCCCCCTTGTACTCCACCCGGCTCCGGCAATGCGGCTGCGCATGATCCACGAACAGCCGGTGCTCCAGATGCTGCCCGGAGTCAGCGAAATACGCGCCGAGCAGCTCGGCGTCCCCGCCTGGCCCGCCGTAACGCACCGACGGCGCCAGCCGGACAACGCCCCCGCCCAGCGTCACCGCCGCGTGCTGCAGCCGAGCGTCCCGCCCCAGGGCGGCGTAGTGATGCGCCACATGCACCGCGTCGTCGTCCCAGTCCTGGAAACTCACCAGCGTGAGCGAGGCACCATCCCCCACGACGATCTCGACATTGTCTGCATAGGTCGCGGACCCACCGTGATCCAGCACCACGGCGGCCCTCGCGTTGACCCCCACCTCGATCAGCGTGTGCCCGAACGCCGCCCCCTCGGCGCTCTCGCCCCGCACCGAAACGACAGTCGGCTCGGCAGCCTCAGCCTCCGCCGGAATCGTTATGACCATCGCCTCTTCGAACGAAGCGAATGCCTGAGCGCTGACCCGGTCAGCGGGCACAAAGGCGGCGCCGAGACGCCGGTCACCGCGTTGCGTACGAACAGCGGAGACCGGGGGCGCGGCGTCGGCCCCCACCGTCACCTTGCCACCGGCCACCGGCGAGTTGTGCAGTCCTCGCAACCTCCGCAGAGGCGTAAACCGCCACTCCTCCTCGCGCCCGGTGGGCACCGGAAAATCGTCCAGCGAGAAGGACTGGTGCTCGTGCAACCTGGACACGGGGGCCGCGGATTCCACGGCCCCCCGGAGCGCCGTCATCAGCCGACCGCTCCTTCCATCTGGAGCTCGATGAGCCGGTTGAGTTCGAGGGCGTATTCCATGGGGAGTTCGCGGGCGATGGGCTCGACGAAGCCGCGGA
>DAITAE010000852.1:0-1589 GCA_036824445.1 Streptosporangiaceae bacterium
GAAACCGTTGTCTTGGCGTCCATGTCCCTCCATGCCAGCGGACTTGGGCACTCACAGGAAGCGGTCAACTTGGGACGATGTCCCGGGTCCCGTAGAACTTCGGTGGCGGCCCGATGACCATCAGGCCGCTTCCACCTCCTGATCCTCGCCTGTGCGTGTGACAGTTGCGCCGACCTCGGCCTCCAGCGCGGCGCGCAGGGCCGGCAGGTGCAGGTAGCCGTTGACGCGGCGGAACTGCTTGCCTGCCTCGACCATCCCGGCTGCGCACCAGCGCAACGCCATCGTGCCGTCCCGCCAGCGCTTGACGTTGCCGGCGTGCTCGCGGCAGATCGACAGCATGCTCTCGATCGCGTTGGTGGAGCGCAGCGTGCGCGCCAGGGTCGGCGGCACGCCCAGCCGCAGCACGGTGAGGGTCTCGACCAGCCCCTCGCGGAGGCTGGCCGCGGCGCCCGGGTGGGTCTTGTCGAGCTCGCGGGCGAGCGCGGCCAGCTGCGCCTCGGCGTCCAGGGCGGAGGCGGCGTGGTAGGCCGCGCGCATCCGCCGTTCGACCGGCCCGCGCAGCCGCTCGGGCAGCTTGTCGCGGACGTTGCGGAGCTTATGCAGCTGGCATCTGGCGATGACGGGATGGTCGAAGACGTCCAGGACCGCGCGGCGCAGCGCCTTGGCGCCGTCGATGACGCACAAGATCGGCCGGGTCACATCCAGGCCGCGCTCGCGCAAGCCGACCAGCAGGTCGGTGACCAGGGTGGCGTTCTCGGTCGAGCCCTCGACCAGCGCCAGCGGGTGCTTGGTCCCGTCGATGCCGATCCCCAGCGCGACCACGCAGCAGTGCTCGCCGAAGTGGACCCCATCGACCATGAGACAGACCAGGTCCAGGTCGGCCAGGTCGGCGGCCAGCAGCTCAGCCAGGGCGGTCTGGGTCATGGCCACAAACCGGCGCGACACCGCCGACTTCGAGGTCGCCGAGGCGGTCTGCTCGACCTTGGCGCCGACCGGTTCAAGGCCCAGGCCGTAGCGACGACTCGACAGCCCGCCGAGCATCCGCTCCAGGGCGAGGCGGCCGAGGACCTCGGTAGAGGAGAACAGCTCGTAGGCCGCCACCGGCAGCTCGCCCGAGCCGTCGGCGGCGCGCACCCGGGGCCGCTGGACGGCCACCCGGCGCCCGCCCAGGGTCACCGACCCGTGCTCGTGGCCGTGGCGGACCGCGGTCCGGTCCGGGTCGTGCTTGCCCTTGGGGCCGGCCAGCGCGTCCACCGACTCCTCCATCAGCGCCCCCAGCACCTGCAGCCCCGCACCCACGGCCAAGGCCAGCAGCCCCTCCTTGGCCGACTCGGCGATCTCGGCCAGCGCGACCGAGACCTCGTCTGGAACGGCCAGCCCAAGCGTGCTCGCCTCGGCGCCCCTCGTCTGATACTGCTTGCCCACGGCGGTCCCCTTCCTCGTGGTGCTCTTGGCGGATCACCCGAGGCCTACCAGACGGCAGGACTCAGGTGGGGGACCGCCACCTCAAGATCTACGAGAGCCGGGACAACCTCGGCCAAAGGGCTGGTAGCTGGTCTCGGCGACGTCGGCGCCGCCGTCCAACCAAT
>DAITAE010000853.1:0-1588 GCA_036824445.1 Streptosporangiaceae bacterium
TGCTCGCCGAGCTGGCCGGCCTGATCGCCGACGGACACCTCGAGGTGCCGATCGCCAACGTCTACCCGCTGGCGCAGGTCCGCCAGGCCTACACCGAGCTCGAACGCCGCCACACCCACGGCAAGATCGTCCTCAAGCCCCAGCACTAGTACTAACGGATCGAGGCTAGCGTCAATACCAGTGACTTAAGGTTGGCTTGGTCGTGTCTTGGTCGGTGGGTTGATCGGGACGGTGCGCCAGTGCGGGCGACGGTCACGGTGTCGGCGGGACGGAATGATCTGGCACGCCGGGCCGCGCCCAATCCAGACATGAGTAACGCCCTGGCCGAAGGTATTTCTCCCCACCAGGGCGTGTGTCCTGAGCTGTAATGGGTGGACCGGAGGTTACAGCATACGAACCGGTACGCTACAATACTGGCCTGCAGTTTCTTGCACCCGCTGGTCCGCGAGCGCCGCGCGAGCTCGTGTCCGTCATCGACCACCAGCCAGACTCGGCCGCCCAGTCCATCATGAGCGGCTAAGCGACCGGGTTTTTTGGCTGAACCGAGAATTGCAGGTAACCGTTTCCTGTCCTCGGATATGCAGGGCCCATAACTGGGTGCTCTGCGCTCGATGCGCGGTCGATCTAGCACGATTGCGAGCCACGCAAAATCGGCGTTATGCGCGGTGATTCAAAGCTTGGCAAATTTGTTTCGTTACTCTGTGTATCTTCTGTTGGCGCACGTCAGCCGACAGGATTCCGAGCCCGTGCGGGTGGTGTGCGCTCGCCTTGAACGTGGCGGTGCAGCATTCGGGCGACCCTGTCCAGGATCTCGTCGGAAAGCCCGGGATCGTCGACGGCACTAGCCAGGGCGATCGCACCGACCAGCGCCGCCAGGATCAGATGAGGATCGTCCGGATCGCCGGCTGGCGTCAAGCCGGCGAGCAGGTCGAGGTAGCGGCGGACCTGCGCGGTGTATGCCGCCCGGGCTCGCTGGCTGCTGCGGGCGATGTCCGCGGGAAGCGCCGCGACCGCGCACCCGGTTTCCGGCTTGTCGCGGTGAAGCGGGCTCAGGTACGCATCGATGGTCGCCGCGAGCGCCTCAGGTCCCCCCTGGCGCGCCGCCGTTTCGGCTCGCTTTGAGCCGTGCGCCAGCGCCGCCGCGACCGCCTCCGCGACCAGGTCGTCGCGGGAACCGAAGTGCCGGTAGAAGCCGCCGTGGGTGAGACCTGCCTCGCGCATCAGATCCGCGACGCCCACGCCGTCGACTCCGTCGCAGCGGATGGCAACGGCGGGCCCCGGCTGGGGCCCGCCGTTGCTCGCGGGGGGGTGGTTAGCGTGGAGGGAATTGGGAGTTGGCGGCGGGCGCGGCGAGGTTGGCGGTGGGGGCGTGGGCGGTGAAGCCGATCACCGCGCAGTTGATGTCCACGCCGGCTGCGCCGTAGGGGGCGGGCTGGCCGGTGGCTGGGTTGACGCCGGTCAGCAGGTCGGGCCGGGTGGCCGCGAGGTTGAACACGACGTTCTCGTCGATCTGGCGGGTGTTCAGCCCTTCCTTGACCGCCTTGGGGGTCCACAGGCCGAGCTGGGCGTCCCACAGCGGGCTGTAGGC
>DAITAE010000368.1:0-5116 GCA_036824445.1 Streptosporangiaceae bacterium
GTCGGCCCGTAGAGCGTAGAGCCAGATAGCCAGCTCCACGAGGCCGGCACCGGCCACGCATGCGGCGTAGAAGACCGTGGCGGGTACCTGCTTGGTCGAGCTCGCGAAGAGCAGCGCGGTCGGGTAGGGCAGGAAAGCGATTGTGCCGAGAAAGAGAAGGTTAAGAAAGATGACCGGCCGGTCCAGCGCCGTGATGTACCGGAACAAGCGGTGATGGCCCATCCAGAACAGCCCGATGACCAGGAAGCTGATGGCGAAACCGAGGATTCGGTACTTGTCGGCATGAAGCTGGTCACCGGTGTTGAGCACTTCGTCGGGCACCCGGAGGTCCACCACCAGCAGGGTGATGGCGATGGCGAAGACCGCGTCGCTGAAGAACAGCACCCGGTCGTACTCCAGATGCCCGGCGATGGCGAGCGGGTTCAGCGCCGTGCGGGCGCGTTGCGGGACCACGCCTGCCCCGGGCGGAGGATCGTCCGCACGGGCCGGTAGCTCACCGCCGTCCGTCATCGCCTGCCGGACCTTTCATCCGTGACCCGTCGTTACCGGGCTGCTCGCCCGCGGCCGGGCCGGCTCATCCGCTCCGCCGGCTCGTGCCTGCCGCCCGCCGCTGCTACCCGGTTTCGCTACGGTACCGGGCGCCGGTCAGCCCGGCCGGATCCGGGGACGTGCCCGGCCCCGGCGTGCCCTGCCCGGCGCCCGGCCCCGGCGCGGCCTGCCCGGTGCCCGCCTCAGCCGCGACCTCGGCGGTGAGTTCCGGTGCGGACAGGGCCCGCGCCGTGTCCTCGACGAGGCCCGGTGCCTCCAGTCCGGCGTCGACCAGCCCAAGCTGACTGAAACGGCGCGCACTCACCAGCACCTTGCTCTCCAGCGAGCCGACCGTCTGGTTGTAGGTGATCACCGCGTTGGACAGAGCCTTGCCGAGCCGGTCCATATGCCTGCCCATGGCGCCCAGCCGGTCGTGAAGCTGCCGGCCGACGTCGAACACGGCCCGGGCGTTTTCCGACAGGGCCGCCTGCTGCCAGGCGTACTGCGCGGTCCGCAACATGGTGACCAGCGTGATGGGGGTGGCGATGTGCACCTTGCGCGCCATCGCGTGCTCGAGCAGGTCAGGATCACGCTCCAGGGCCGGCGCCAGGAACGCCTCGCCCGGGATGAACAGCACCACGAACTCCGGTGCCGGGCTGAGCGCGGCCCAGTACGCCTTGGCGGCCAGCCGGTCCACGTGCTCGCGCAGGTGGCGGGCATGCGCCCCCAGTCTCGTTTGGCGGACAGAGTCGTCGGTGGCCTCCGCGGCCTCCAGATATGCCGCGAGCGAGACCTTGGAGTCGACGACGATGTTCTTGCCGCCTGCCAGCCGCACCACCATGTCCGGGCGCAACGCGCCGTCGTCCGTGGCCACCCCCACCTGCTCATCGAAGTCGCAGCGGGCGCTCATCCCGGCCAGTTCCACCACGCGGCGCAACTGCATCTCGCCCCAGCGGCCGCGGGCCTCCGGCCGGCGTAGGGCGGTGACCAGGGCCTGAGTCTCGATCTTGAGCTGCTCCGAGCTCTGGCGCGCGAGGTGGACCTGTTCGGCCAGCGCCGCGTGTGAGCGCACCCGCTCCGCGTCCGAGTCCCGGAGCTGGCCCTCCACCCGGGCGAGCGTCTCCTTCAGCGGCCCGACCAGGCTCTCGACCGCCGCGCGGCGGGTCTCCAGCTCGCCGGCGGCCTTCGCGTTGGCGGCGTCCAGCCTTCCCTCGGCCATTTCCAGGAACCGCCGGGTGCTGGCGTCGAGTGCCTGCGCCGACAGTGACTGGAACCGCTCGGCGAGCTGGCTCTCGACCAGCGCGGCCCGCTCGTCGGCCGCTCGGGCCCGCTCGCCGGCCGCGCTCGCCTGGGCGGCCAGGTCGGCGGCCGCGCTCGCCTCCCGGCTGCGGGCGAAGAGAAACCCGAGCACCGCCCCGATGGCGATGCCGATGAGCACAGCCAGTAGCGAGATGACTGTCATGTGTCGATCTTCCCAGCCGGGTGTGACACTGGCCGGTAGCCACGCGGAGCGGGTCGGGAGCCCAATTAGACTCGCCCGGGTGAGCCTGTCCATCGGCATCGTCGGATTGCCGAACGTCGGTAAGTCCACCCTCTTCAACGCGCTGACCAGGGCGAGTGCGCTGGCGTCGAACTATGCTTTCGCGACCATCGAGCCAAACGTGGGCATCGTCGGCATCCCGGATCCGCGCCTGGGGGTGCTCGCCCGGCTGTGCGGCTCCGCGCGGGTGGTCCCCGCCACCGTCCGGTTCGTGGACATCGCTGGCCTGGTGCGCGGCGCGTCCCAGGGCCAGGGCCTGGGCAACCAGTTCCTGTCCCATATCCGCGAGACCGGCGCGATCTGCCAGGTGGTCCGGGTGTTCGCGGACTCGGACGTGAGCCACGTCGATGGCGCTGTCTCACCCGAGCGCGACATCGAGACGATCGCGACCGAGCTGATCCTGGCCGACCTGCAGACGCTGGACAGGGCTGTGCCGCGGCTCACCAAAGAGGCAAGATCCGCCAAGGATGCGCAACGGATGCGCGTGGCGGATGCCGCTGCCACGGCGCAGCGCCTGCTCGATGACGGGAAAACGCTGTTCGCCGGCGCGGCCGGGGCGGGCATCGGCTTGGCGGACCTGGCCGAACTGCACCTGCTCACAGCCAAGCCGTTCCTGTACGTGTTCAACGTCGATGCGGCCGGGCTGGAGGACAAGGTAGCGCGCGACCAGCTCGCGGCCCTGGTCGCGCCGGCGGAGTCGATTTTCCTCGACGTGAAGACCGAGGCGGAGCTGGCCGAGCTGCCCGAGGACGACGCGGCCGAGATGGCGGCCGGGCTCGGCTTGGGCGAGCCCGGGCTGTCCCGGCTGGTCAGAGCCGCGTTCCACGCCCTCGGACTGACCACGTTCCTGACCGCCGGCCCGAAGGAGGCGCGGGCCTGGGAGATCCCGATCGGCGCTACCGCGCCGGAGGCGGCCGGGGTGATCCACAGCGACTTCCAGCGGGGATTCATCAAGGCTGAAGTGGTGTCCTATGACGACCTGGTCGCCGTGGGCTCGGTGGCGGCGGCACGTGCCGCGGGCAAGGCGCGCGTCGAGGGCAAGGACTACGTGATGCGCGACAGCGACGTCGTCGAGTTCCGCTTTCAAACAACATCAGGTGGCAAGGCTGCACACTGAGCCGTCGCTGCAGGCCTGAAATCGGGGCAGTAGCTGTTATGGCCTGGTCACCGACACTGCTGCACACCTGGCGTTGGCGTCGTGCCAAGAAGCGTATTGACGAACACCTCACCAAGTTGCAGACGCCTGAGACGCGAGACAGGGTGAAGCGGTCGCGTGACCAAGGCTTCATGTAGGTAGGTAAGCACTACCGCTCGTTGACGTAACTCCCGCGGCCGGTGAGTGTGACGATCAGCGCGCGCTCGCGGAGCACTGCAACCGCCCGCCGCACCGTGTCGGTGGACACGCCGTATTCGGCCGCAAGATCACGCTCTGCAGGCAGCCGCGCGCCCGGCTGCAGGTCCCCGGCGGCGATGCGTGCGGCGATGTGGTCGGCGAGCTGGACATAGACATGCACAGGCCGAGCCGGGTCTATAGGTGGCCGATTGCTCACACCGCACACGGTATTGCACGGCTGACCTGCGCCTCTGTATGCCGTGCACTGCCTGGCACTGCCGTGCACAGCCATTTGGGCGTACGGTGGAGAGCGGCCAGCACAAGCGGCCCCGACCGGTGCTCGCACACCAAACCGGGGCCTGACCGGAAACGAGGTCCGGCTGTGAACGAGCATCCCATGATGAACGTGTCGATCACGGTAAGCGAAGCGGCAACCGACGCATCCGAGGTCGCCAGGCGCCTTCCGTCGTGCGTGCAGATGACCGATTTCGACGCCGAGCGGACGGCCAGGATTCTGGACCGGCTGGCCGAGGAGCTGGCCGAGGCCGCTGCGGATGTCAGGCGCGCCCGGTAAGCGGAGCGCATTGGCAGCGTCTATCAGACGTGCCCCGCCTCGGGTTCCGACGCATCCCGCTCGCCGGGCCGAGGCACCTTTCATGCCCGTCGGCGGGGTAGATGGCGAACAGGCAGCCAGGCCGGGCACCCGGAATGAGCCTGGTCACTTCGTCACCACCTCGATGGGCACGATCGCCGCCACCTCCCGGCCTTCGTGGACCAGGATCGTGACCTCGCCAGCCCTCTCGGCAGCCTCGGCCGCGTCCAGGACCTCCCCGCACAGCGTGACCTCCGGCTGAAGCGCGGTGCTCTCGATGAAGTCGATGTCGATCCTGCGCACGTCAGCCATCAGCGTGCCTCCACTCACGAGCCAGTTTGCGAAGCTCGGCGGCCAGGGCCCGCTGGTGCCGTTGTCGGGCAGCAGGCCGTCGATATGTTAACCCTGCTGCGGGTCGTGCCGCGTGGACTGAGGGAGCCCGCGGCCACAACGTGACTCGGGGGAATTACGGGGCCGCGGGCTCCATGGGCCACGCCGACGCCGTCGGCGTGGCACCAGACGGTGCCCAAAGAGGCCCATCATAACGATCAGCGACGAGAGCCCTCGTCCTGTTACAGCCCCTTGTCAGGGCGAGGTACACCGCGGCCGGGCCGCTAAGCGGCTCTCAGCCGTAACGGCTCGGGATGGACCGCCGTTGTGGTGGGCAGTACGATCGGGGCATCGGCTGGCGAAACAGCCGGTTCGTCGTTCCGGGCTGGCCCACTTGGGCCAACCACCCCATCCAGACCCCGTGGGTTCGCGACACTGTCGTGCGCATCAGGCCGGGAGGTGGGGCGCAGATGGCAGGCGTCAGGTATCCCATTGAGATGGTCAACGGCGTGCCCGTGGTGGCAGCGCCCGAAGAAATCGATGCCAGCAACGCCGGGTGGCTGCGGGCGGTTCTGCTGGAAGCAGCGGCCCGCGGCCACGAGACGTTCGTGGTGGACATGACCCGCACTCATTTCTGCGATTCGGCCGGGCTGGGCGTCCTGGTGCGAGCGCACTCCCGTGCCCTGGCCGAAGGCGGCGAGCTGCGGCTGGTCATCCCCGCCAGTGCCATGGTGCTGCGCGTGTTCGCGCTCAGCGGCATCGACCAGGTGATCCCCAACTTCCCGAGCCTGTA
>DAITAE010000369.1:0-1480 GCA_036824445.1 Streptosporangiaceae bacterium
CCGAGCTGGGGGAGCGGGGCATTTTGCACGCGCTCGTCAGCAAGAACCCGCCCGAGGCTGCCGCGCACACGGCCCGCGTCACCGGATGGCGGTTCGCCGCGGCCGAGTGCGGCTGGGACCGCAAGTCCGATGCGCTGGCCAGGATCGCAGCCACGCTGGGGATCGGGGTGGACGCGCTCGCTTTCGTGGACGACGACCCCTTCGAGCGGGCCGAGGTTGGTTTTGCGCTGCCCGGGGTGCTGGTGCTCTCGCCCGAGGACGCCGCGGAGGCCCCCGGCTGGCCGGAGTTCAGCCCGCCGGTGATCACCCCGGAGGCGCGCCGCCGCGCCGAGATGTATGCCGAGCGCCAGCAGCGGCAGGCCGCCGAACGGTCGTTCGGCGGGACGAAGGAGGAGTTTCTGGAAACGGTCGGCACACGGGTGACCATCGCCGCCGCGACCGCCGCCGACGTGCCCCGCCTGCACGAACTCGCGGCGAGGACGCGGCAGTTCAATTCGGTCGCCGGGCAGCCCCCGGCGACCGGCGCCGGCCCGGCCGCGGGCATGACCCAGGACTGGTTCCGGGGCCTGCTGGCGGCGGGGGATTGCGACGTAGCGACGGTGCGGCTGCGGGATGCGTTCGGCGACGACGGCCTGGTTGGCGCCTGCGTCGTCATGCGGGAAGCGGGGATCTGGACGGTGCCGCTGCTCATGATGTCGTGCCGGGCGATGGGCCGGGGCGTTATCGACGCCCTGCTGGCCTGGCTCGTCCGGCAGGCGGCCCGTGCGGGCGCCCGCCGCCTGCGGATCCCGTGCGTGACGAACAGCCGCAACGTACCGTTGCGGCTCGCGCTGGCTGCGGCCGGCTTCCGGGTCCCCGAAGCCGCGGGCGCCGCTGGCCAGGGCACGGCCCGACAGGGCGCGGCCGGACAGGGACCGGAGGGCGGCGAGGCCGGCGGCGGCGAGGCGGGCGGCGGCAATGCGACCAGCGGCCAGGTCCCGGCCATGTTTGAGCGTGATGTGGGCACGGCGCTGCCCGTCCTTCCCGGCTGGGTGGAGGCTCCGGGTGAGCAGGGCGGGGACGCCGCGTGAGCGGTACCGGCCCGGGCACGGGAGCGCGCCCCGCCCGCCATGACACGGGCGGTACGGGCCCGCCGGGCGGTACGGGCCCGCCAGGCGGCGCCGACGTCGCGGCGATCACCGATGACCTGCGGGCGTTCCTGGCCGCGGCCACCGGGCGGGATGAACTGCTGCGCATCCCGCCGGCCGCGGCGCTGTTCGGCACGGCGGTCGGGCTCGACTCGCTGACCGGGACGCTGCTCCTGCGTGAGATCCAGCGGCGGTTCGGTGTCGACGTGGCGGGCGAGGACCTGAACCTGGACTCGCTGGCGACCCTCGGCACGCTGGCCGCATTCGTCGCGCAGCGGATCAAGCCGGGGGGCAGCCCCTGATGTCTCCCGTGCACCCTCGAAGCAACGTACAGCCCGGAAGTACCGCGCTGT
>DAITAE010000369.1:1580-5110 GCA_036824445.1 Streptosporangiaceae bacterium
ACGGAAGGACGGTCCCAGCCGGGGACGCGGTGGACGTGTGGTGGTTCGACACGCGGACCGTGACCGTTGGCCCAGCCGACCTCGCCGACCTGGACCACGGCGAGAGGAAGCGGGCGGAAGCGTTCTTGTTCCCGGCCGATCGGCGCCGGTACCGGGTGGCACACCTGATGCTGCGGCGGGTGCTGGCGGGCTACACCGGCACCACGCCCGCCAGCCTGCGGTTCGGCCGTGGCCGTTGCCCCCGCTGCGCGGCCGCGGGCAAACCCGTCCTGCTGCCAGCGTCCGGCCGGGGCGCGCGCACGGTCCCGTCGTTCTCGCTCGCGCACTCCGGTGACATGGTGCTCATCGCCGTCGCGGGCCGCCCGGTGGGCGTCGACGTGGAAGCGGACGCCGCCGGGTGCGTCTGCTCGCTGGCCCTGGCGCTGCATCCGGCCGACGCGGCCCGGGGGGCCGGCCTGGGCGAGCGGGAAAGGCACGAGGCGATCATCACCTGCTGGGTCCGGGCCGAGGCCGTGCTCAAAGCCACCGGGCAGGGCATCGGGCACGGCCTCGCCGGCTTCCCGGTGGGGACCGGCCAGGCCACCGGCCTCAGTGTGAACGGCTGCACGGTGCGCGAGGTGGCGGCGCCGCCGGGCTACCTGGCCGCGTTCGCGCTGGCGGGCGCGGGCGGTGTCATCCCTCACCTCCGTGCTGAGGCGCCAGCAACGTCATGATCACGACGCAGGCATCCGCTCCGGCATCGTGATCATGACCTCAGGGTCGTTGGAACAACAGTGATGTCATGATCATGCGGGATCTGCCGGGCCGAAGCGCCCATCGAGCCCTGCTGGCGGCCGGACGGCGCCGGATAGTCTCAGCACAGGCGGGATGGCTGGCCCGGAGGTGCACATGACGGCGGTTTTCGCGATCGACGCGTGCCGGACGCCGGTGGGGAAGATCAAGGGCTCGCTGGCCTCGGTGCGGCCCGATCACCTCACGGCTGAGGTGATCAGCGCGCTGCTGGCCCGCAACCCGTGGCTGGACCCGGCCCGGATCGACGACGTCTACTGGGGCGCGGCCAACCAGGCGGGCGAAGACAACCGGAACGTGGCCCGGATGGGCGTGCTCCTCGCAGGCTTGCCGGTAGAGGTACCCGGGGCGACCGTCAACCGGCTGTGCGGGTCGGGCATGGAGGCGATCGCCGGTGCCGCCCGGATGATCGCGGCGGGTGAGGCCGACATCTGCCTGGCGGGCGGTGTCGAGTCGATGACACGCGCCCCGTTCGTGCTGCCCCGTGCGTCCGAGCCGTTCCCCCGCGAGACCGGGGTGGCCGATACCCGGCTGGGCTGGCGGCTCGTGAGCCCGCGGATGCAGGAGATGTACCCGCCGATCAGCCTGGGGGAGACGGCGGAGAACGTGGCCGAGCGCTACCAGGTGAGCCGGGAGCGACAGGACGAGTTCGCGCTCCGCAGCCACCGGCGCGCGGCGCGCGCCCAGGACGAGGGCCGGTTCGACGGCGAGATCGTCCCGGTCACCACCGAGGGCGGCGAACTGCGCCGCGACGAGGGCGTCAGGCCCGGGCTGACGATCGGCGAACTGGCCGCCAAGCGGCCCGCGTTCCGCAAGGGCGGCACGGTCACCGGCGGCAACTCCTCGCCGCTCAACGACGGGGCGGCGGGCCTGCTGCTGGTCTCGGAGCGGGCTCTGCCCGGCGTCGCTGGTGCCGCGCCGATGGCCCGCTATGTGGGCACCGCGGCGGCGGGCGTGCATCCCGACTACATGGGGATCGGGCCGGTCCCGGCGCTCGGCAAGGTGCTCGGCCGGGCGCAGTGGCAGGTGGAAGGGCTCGACCTGATCGAGGTCAACGAGGCGTTCGCGGCGCAGGCTGTGGCGGTGGCCGACGAGCTCAAGCTGGACCCGGACCGGGTGAACGTGAACGGCGGCGCGATCGCGATCGGCCACCCGCTCGGCTGCTCGGGCGCGCGGATCACCACCACGCTGCTCCACGAGTTCCGCCGCCGGGGGGCCGCCCAGGCGGCGGCCAGCATGTGTATCGGCGTCGGGCAAGGCATCGCGACGCTGTGGGAGTCCGCCTGACCGGGCCGCCGCCAGGGCCGCACGGTGCCGACGCCAGGGCCGCACCAGGCCGACGCCGACGGCCTGACGGGCCGGGCCGGCGCGGGCAGGCCTAAGCGGGGCCACCGCCAGCTGGCAGGGCCCCGGGAGGTCCGCTCGTTAAGCCATTTTCGGCGTGACGCTGAACGCGACCCCGCCCTCGGCGTCGACCTCGGCGTCGAGCGCCTTGTCGGCGAGCACCTGAGCCGTGTCGTCGGCCAGGAATACCCGTGCCCCGTTGGCCTCGATCACCTGGTCGCCTTCGGCCGGGGTCTCCGCCAGTGTCAGCTGGAAGGGCGGGACGCCCTCGCCCTGGCCCATGATGCGCAGCCCGGTGTCGGGCGGCTGCTCCGGCTGCGAGGTCAGAGCCCGGATGGCCGTGACCGCGTTGTCCGTGAGCGTGAGCATGATCTGCTCCTCCCGTGGGGTTTGTTATCCGCTCGGAAGTTGTGCACCCTACCCAGCCAGCGCGGACGCATACCTGCGGCCGCGAACCAATCGCAACTGGGCCACGGTCAACCCGCCAGGTACCTGGGCGCGCCCTGGCGCGTCAAACTCACCTGTCACCGCAGGTAGTAACCGGGGTACAACGTCATACTGGCGGCTCATGTGGGGCGCCTGGGCGTGAGCGGCCCGGACGGTGGCGGTGCCGACGATGGGAGCAGCCATGGCGATCGTGACCGAGCTTGAACTGCCCGAGTTCGGCTACCTGGCCGACGACCTCACCGGTGAGGTCTATCACCAGCGGCTCGCCGCGGTGCGCAGCCAGGGCTGGCTCGCTTCATCCCCGCTGTCCTACGTCGTGCTGGACCGGGAAGCGGGCGAGTTCTTCCTGCGCTCGAAGGGGACCGCCTTCCCGGGGCGGGAGATCGCGGATTTGTTCGGCGTCAGCGGCGGGCGGCTGCGCGAGCAGATCGACGCCAACATCATCAACCTCACCGGCGATCGCCACCGGCGGGTGCGCGCCCTGGTCGGGCCCGCCTTCAGCCCGCGGGCCGCGGACGCGTGGCGCCCGGTGATGCGTGGCTACCTGCAGCGGCTGTGGGCGGGCATCGAGCCAGCCACCTCGGCGGAGTTCGTCGCGGCCATGGCCAAGCCGTACCCCTCGCTGACCATCACGGCGGTGCTCGGCGCCCCGGAGGAGGACGCGCCCCGGCTGCACGAGTGGTCGCACTGGGTCCAGCGCCAGTTCGACATCCGGGCGCTGGCCGGTGACCTGGCGCGGATCGAGCGTGCCACCGCCGAACTCTACGACTACGTCGAGGCGCTGCTTGAACAGCGGCAAATCGCACCCGCCGGTGACCTGCTGTCCACCCTGCTGGCCGCGCGCGACGAGGGCGACCGGCTGTCCCACCCCGAGTGCGTCAACCTGGTGCTGAACGTGCTGGCCGGCGGGATCGACACCACCCAGAGCCAGCTGGCGCACGCCATGCGGT
>DAITAE010000370.1:0-5109 GCA_036824445.1 Streptosporangiaceae bacterium
CGCATGCGTGCCATTGATGCGGGCCACCCAGATCTGCGAGTTCACTCCGTGGAACCCGAACCGGGTAAAGGTGATACGCCGGCCGTCTGGCGACACCTTCGCGTCGAAGTTGTTGGTCTCGTTGGGGGCCGGGATGAAGGGGACCACGAGGTGCCGGTGGGTTCCGTTGGAGCGCATGATCCAGATCGCGCAGTGCTCGAAATTCGGCAAGCAGCGGGTGAACACGATGCGCCGGCCGTCCGGGGAAAACGCGGGTTGGAGGTCGCTGTGTCCCGGCACATCGGAGACGAGCCGGCGCTGGCCGGTGCCGTCGGCATTCATGATCCAGATGCGGCCCACGAAACTCGACAGCTTGACCCGGTCGAACAGGACGCGGGATCCATTGGGCGACCAGCTGGGCCAGCGCGCCGCGATCCCGTTGGGCTCGTGGGTGAGCTGGGCCAGCGCGGTGCCGTCGGGGTTCACCGCGTAGATCTGGTTGGTCATGAAGTCGGAGAAGGCGATCCTGCCGGTGGCCGGTGGCCCGGCGGCCGCGGCGGGCGCCGCCGCGATCGTCAGGCTTGCCGCTGCGAGCGAGGCGGCCACCGCCAGTGCCCGGGACGCAGCTACTGCTCGTCTCATGTCGGTTCTCCTTGCTCTCGGCGGCCTGGCCATACGCCCGGGGAACACAGTCAGCTCGCGGGTCCCCAGTCGGTGAGGAAGGTGTTGGCCACGCCCGTGCGCACCGCGTGCCGGCCGGATCCGTCGGCGTTCATGATGGAGAAACACCGGCCGCATCCACCGTCGAAGTGCAGGACGATCCGCCGGCCGTCGGGCGAGTAGCTGGCGAAATCGCCTTGTTGCGGGGCGAAGTGGGTGAGCTGCCGCAGCCCCGTCCCGTCCGGGCGCACCGTCCAGATGTTGCTCCCGAACTGGCAGCAGTTGTCGGTGAACAGGATGCGGTGGCCGTTGGGGGACCAGCCCGGCCAGAACGCCCGCAGCGACGGCCTGGTGATCCGGTGCAGGTGTGTCCCATTCGAACGCATCAGCCACAGGGCGCTCTGGAAACCGCCCCGGTCGGTCCCGACGACGATGTGCCTTCCGTCCGGGGAGTACTGCCCGCGGACGTAGGTCCAGTGCCCGCCGGCCAGCCGCCGCATGCCGCCGCCGGCGGCGTTCATCACCTCAAGATCGCAGGCCAGGATGAAGCCGACGTGATCGTCACACCGGCTGAACAGGATGCGCTTACCGTCCGGAGACCAGGAGGGCACCAGGTCCGCGAACCCGGGATCATCGGTGAGCCGCCTTTGGCCGGAGCCGTTGGCGTTCATGACCCAGATCCGGTAGTCACCGGTCTGGTTGCTCTCGTAGACGATCTTGGCGCCGCCGGGAGACCAGTCCGGCGCGCCGGCCGCCTGAGTGGCGCCCACGTGGGTGAGCTGCCGTCGGCCAGAGCCGTTGGGGTTGATCGTGTACACGTTCGAGTGAGCCGACAGGCTCCCCCCAGGGAGCAGGTCCCACTGCGAAAACGCGATCCGGCCATTGGCCGCAGCAGCCGCCGCGGCGGCCGGCGATGGCGCAGCCGCACTGCTCACAGGGGCCAAGACTCCGGCCACCGCGAACGCTGCAACTGCCCAGGAGGTCGTGATCGCCCTATGAGGCCGTATCGACAGCTTCCTACCCTGCCCCCAGCCGTGATGCATGCCCATGACCGCCCCCAGCCCTCAGCGCTCTACGACGGGTCCACCCGCCCAATGAGAGGGATAATGCTGAGAGCGGCAACTCCGCATAGCACGGCCCCCCCAGCCGAGCGGCGGCTGATCCCCGTGCGGCACCAGCCTCTGAGACGCCACCCACCATGTCAACCCCAAAGCAGCGTAAATCCGCTAAAGGGACCCTCCGTCAGACATCTCCTGATGCCACCCGGCCAAGGCTGGGCCGGGTCGCGCCTGGCATGAAGCCCCTTGCCGAGCAGGATGCGGTCCAGGAGCAGCCACGCTGCGGCAACTCCACCGAGCATCTTCCCGACGTTGGCCGACGAGCTGCGCCGCCCTGCTGACACCACATCCACGCTGCGCGCGTTCGCTGTGCAGCGCCGGCGGCCGACGGCTGCGTGATCTGCGGCGCTGCCGACTGCCACCGCGAGCTCGACGCGGATCTCACGACGCTTCTGGACGCCGCCTTCGATGTCCTTGCCGTACGGGCCATGGCCTGCGGCGAGCTGCGGGCGGCGTCGGCCCGTTGGACGAGGCGTTGGATGGACTCAGCACGCTGGCCAGAAGGACGCCAGACCGAGCCAGCCCACGACCGTTCGGAAGATCGGGTAGACGAGTCGCAAGGTCACGAACCTGAGATCATGCCCGACCTGTTCCGCTAGCGAACCCGGAGGTCAGACTCCACGGACGACGTTTTTGGCACCCGCAGGGCGTCAAGCCGTCCGGGACAGTGTCGTCGTCGCGGACGCTCCACAGCGCCAGCGGAGCCGATTAGAGCTAGAGGTTGCATCCGCTCCGCGTCCGCGACCAGACCGGCGGCGGGGGGATGGCGCACTCACGATGAACCGCTGGCCGGCCGTCCTGCTTGCCGTCGTGGCGTTGGCGGGGCTGCTTGTGCCGGGCTGTGGCGGGCCGTTGGGCCGCCCTCCGGCAGCACCCGCTCCTGGTGGCGGGCCCGCCACGGCGGCGGAGCCGCGCCTGCCCCCCGGCGTATCGGGGTTTCGCTCCGTCCGCACGTACGATCAGCCGGCCCGTCCAGTGCGGTTGTGGATACCCGCGATCGCCGTGTCCACGCGTTTGGTGCGGCTCGGCCGGCTTCCCGACGGAAGCCTGGAAGTCCCGCACGACTGGGACACGGCCGGCTGGTACAAGAGGGGGCCCCGGCCTGGGCAGCCCGGACCCGCGGTCATCCTCGGGCACGTGGACTCGAGGGCCGGTCCAGCGGTCTTCTTCCGGCTGCGCGAGCTGCGGCCGCGAGACATCGTCCGGGTGGGCCTGGCAGACGGTCGAATGCTTGTCTTCCGTGTGCAGCGAGTCAGACGGTATCCGAAGGATCGGTTTCCGGCCGAGGCGGTCTACTTCCCCACGCTCAACCGTGAGCTGCGCCTCATCACGTGCGGGGGTGAGTTCGACTACGCCAGCCGGAACTATCGCGACAACATCGTGGTCTACGCGACGCTGGTCGCCTGAGAGCTAGGCGATTCGCTTGAGATTGTCAGGTTCGTAACGACCGGCCGGGCTCGCGCCGTAGGCGGCGTATGTCGAAGATTGCCACACCGGCCAGGCCAAACAGCAACACCGCGGCGATCAGCCAGGCCAGAGACACACCAGCATGACCGCTGCGGCGCGCGCCTGCGGACGCTTGCGTTCGTTGAGTGGACCAGTGGTGCGAGGCCGGCACCCGCACGGTCGCTTCGGCGGTTGCTGTCGTCCCCGCTTCGGACACCGCCACTCGAAGACGGGTCACGGTCAGCGCCGGATAGGCGGTGGCGTACGCGAGCAGGTACTGGTGGACAAGGTCGGCGCCGATCGCGTCGACGGCTGGCATGAGCGAGCGGGCGGATGATGCGGTGACCGCCAAGCCGCCGCTTGTGCTGGCCAGCCGGGCGAACGACGGCGCGAGTTCCGGCACGGCCGCGACGTACAGGCTGGCATGAGCCGCACGAAGCTGCCTATACACCGCGCTCGCCAACGCTGCGGGGATCGGATCGGTCGTGATGAGGACTACGGCGCGCCGCCCCGGGGGCCCCCTGACGACCTCTCGGATGGCGAGCGTCAGCGCCGACGCATCATCGTGCGGGCCCGAGAACCTCGCACCCGCGAGCGCCCGCACTACCGAACCGGCGTCGCCAGTCAGTGGCTGGACGAGACGGGCGGGTCTGGCGCTCACGACCGCCGCCTTGGTGCCATTCGGCAGGCCGATCATCAGGTCGGCTACGGCGTTCTGCGCACCCTGAAGCTGATCGCCGGGACGGGCGTCGACGACCACGCCGATGCGCAGTGCCGACGCCGGCAGCGGATCCACGCGGACCGTGTTGGGCCGCCCGTTCTCCCACAGCCGAAAGGCTTGCGCGTTCAGCGGCCCGCCCGAGCCGGGAACCGCGACGATCACACCGACGAGTGAGGGGTCGACCGCGAATTTGCCAACCACCCGAACCCCGGGGCCCGGTGTATGGCTGGCGGAGGGGCCGGCTGCCGCTGGCGCGGCCGTCGCCGCCACAGCGATGGCAACTGCCGTCACGCTCAGCAGCCGCCCCAGTCCTGGTCGTCCACGTTGCGTTTCGGAAACCGCCTGACTGCTGTGCATAGCTGGCCTCGACCATCGTAGAGCGGGGTGGCCGTGACTTCCAGGGACGTGCCCAGCGCTGCGCTGGGCCACCTGCCATCCTGATATTGCACGGTTTGGGCGGGATGCGCTGAGAAAGGGCCTGCGTATCTGAAACTGCATGAGCAGCCGGGGGCCATCCAGCCCAGGCCATGCCCTCCAGTAGCTCAGCGCATGACCAAGCCGCCGGATGGCCGGGCTCGTACGTGCGGCGCCGTCTGCAGTCAGGTCCCGGTGCGCAGCGTGGACGCGTACTTCTTCCAGGGCCGCTCGATCATGATCGGGAAAAGCATCCGCATCGGAGCCGGCACGTGCTTCATCATGTAGGCGCGGTCAGCCGCGTCGAGCGGTTCGAGCATCATTCCCGCCGCGATCGCCCTCTTGTTACGCGGAATCGAGCTCATCCCGCGCTTACCCATGGCGTCCCACTCCTGCTGCGTGAGCGTTACCGCGGCGAGCGGGACGACCTTTTGCTCCTCGTCGTCGAGGTGGGGCTGGACGACCTCGTTGAGGTGGTCGAGCGCCGCTGCCAGTGCCTCGCCGGTCTCGGCCGAGGGCCGCTGGCGCCAGGTCGCGCACGCGGCCGACGCGGCGTCCAGTGCCGTCGCGATGACCTGATGCTCGTGCTCGACCTGCTCGGTCATCGGGGCCTGCTCGGGCACCCGCTCGATGAGCTTGGGGTACAGCAGCTCGTCTTCGTCTTGGTGATGGCTGTGCAGCCCCCCGAGGACGAGATCGATGTGATCGGCCAGGAATGTAACCCGTCCCGGTGACGGCGTCGGGCCGGCGCGCACCAGCCGGGCGGCTTCG
>DAITAE010000854.1:0-1586 GCA_036824445.1 Streptosporangiaceae bacterium
TGCAGCGACTGGTACATGTTGAACTTCGGCATCGCGATGTAGTCCTTGAACCGCCCGGGAATCGGGTTCCACCGGGCGTGCACCGTGCCGAGCACCGCGTAGCAGTCACGCACCGAATCGACCAGGACACGGATGCCGACGAGGTCGTAGATCTCGTCGAAGCTGACATTGCGGGCGATCATCTTCTGGTAGACGGAGTAGTAGTGCTTGGGGCGGCCGGTCACCCGCGCCTTCACCTTCGCGCTGCGCAGGTCTGCGTAGACCTCGTCGATGACCTCCTGCAGGAAGATGTCCCGGCGTGGTGCACGTTCGGACACCATCCGCGCGATCTCGTCGTAGCGCTTGGGGTAGAGGGTGGCGAAGGCCAGGTCCTCGAGTTCCCACTTCACCGTGTTCATGCCCAGCCGGTGGGCGAGCGGCGCGAAGATCTCCAGCACCTCGCGTGACTTGCGTTCCTGCTTCTCGCGCGGGAGGTACCGGAGCGTGCGCATGTTGTGCAGCCGGTCGGCCAGCTTGATGACCAGGACCCGGATATCACGCGACATGGCGACGACCATCTTGCGCACGGTCTCCGCCGTCGCCGCTTCGCCATACTTGACCTTGTCCAGCTTGGTGACCCCGTCGACCAGCGTGGCCACGTCCTCGCCGAATTCGCGGCGCAGTTCCGCCAGCGTGTAGGGGGTGTCCTCGACCGTGTCATGCAGCAGCGCCGCGCAGATGGTCTCGTGGTTCATGCCGAGCTCGGCCAGGATGGTGGACACCGCGAGCGGGTGGGTGATGTAGGGGTCGCCACTCAGGCGCTTCTGGCCGGCGTGCCAGTGTGCGGCCACTTCATACGCGCGCTCGATGAGCCGGATGTCCGCCTTGGGGTGTGTCGCCCGCACGGTCTTGGTCAGGGGCTCAAGCACGGGGTTCATCCCCCCGCCGCGGGGTGCGCCGAGGCGCGCCAGCCGCCGCCGGACCGCAGCGCCCCCGCTGGCCCCCGGCGGGGGGGTGGGCGATGGGGCCGTCGTGGCGGCGGGGGCGGCCGGCTCGGGGGAAGCCTCCGGGGCTGGGGCGGCAGGTGGCGGTCCGGCCGGGGCTGGCGCGGCAGACGCCGAGCCGTCCGGGGCCGGGGGGGCAGGCGCCGACTCGGCAGGGCCCGCTGCGGCTGTCTCCTGCGCCACCTCGCCGTTGTCCCCAGAGGCCGGGCGATCTTGCTGTCCCCGGGGCGAGGTAACGTCGGCGTCGGCCCTGCCGGTCATCGCCACGTCACCGGCCACTTGCGCTCCTGTTATCCGCCAAGGACCCATTCTATCGGCGGCGGCCCGGCCCCACGCCGTGCTCGGCCCGGCGCGGCGGTCAGCAAATTCCCGCGGATGCCGCCGCATTGAGGCGGGCGCGGCAGCGCGGGGAGCCCTCTTCGCACCCAGGCACGGCCCGCGGACCGCGAACCGGCAGCCTCGCGCGCTAACGAGGCCCGGCAGTTGAGGGCTGGATCAGCGGGCGGGTAATCCGCGCCCGGATGGCAAGGCGGAGGAGCCGACAGTAGAGCTCTCGGCCACAACGGCAACGCCGCCAGGCGGAGCGGATGTCAAACGACCAGC
>DAITAE010000855.1:0-1585 GCA_036824445.1 Streptosporangiaceae bacterium
GTTGTTGGGTCCAGCCTCCGGATCGGGCTGGGTTTGAGCGTAGTAGGCGGCTTCGTACTCGGCGGGAGGAACGCCGCCGATGGCGGTGTGCAGCCGCTTGTGGTTGAACCAGTCCACGTACCCGGCGGTGGCCAGTTCCACGTCGGCCAGGCTCCTCCAGGGCCCGTCTTTATTGATCAGCTCGGTCTTGTACAGGCCGA
This sequence comes from Streptosporangiaceae bacterium, assembly GCA_036824445.1. Classification (GTDB taxonomy): domain Bacteria; phylum Actinomycetota; class Actinomycetes; order Streptosporangiales; family Streptosporangiaceae; genus UBA9676. The sequence goes on from DAITAE010000855.1 coordinate 201, forward strand.
TCGTGGACTCCATCAGGGCGTTGTCGAGGGCGTCGCCGACGGTGCCGATGGAGGCGTCGATCCCGGCCTCGATCAGGTGTGCGGTGAACACGAAGCTGACGTATTGCGAGCCGGCGTCGCTGTGATGGATCAGGCCTGGCCCGGCCGGGTGGTCGTCGTGGTCGCGCCGCCACAGCGCCATCTGGAGAGCGTCCAGCACCAGCTTGGCACGCTTGTGGGTGGCGGCAGCCCAGCCCACGATGGCCCGCGAGTAGATGTCGACGACGAACGCGACGTAGACGATCCCGGCCCAGGTAGCCACATAGGTGAAGTCGGCGACCCAGCGGCGGTCGGGCGCCGGGGCGGTGAAGTCCCGGTTCAGCAGGTCACCGGCCCGCTGCCCGTCCTTGCCGGGGGTGGTGGTGCGGATCTTCTTCCCGCGGCGCACCCCGTGCAGGCCCAGCTGGCGCATCAGCCGCTCGGTGGTGCACCGAGCCACCCGCACGCCTTGGCGGTTGAGCTCCAGCCAGACCTTGTCTGCCCCGTAAACCTCCCGATTCTCCTTCCACACCCGGGTGATCTCGGCCTTGAGCTGCTCGTCACGGACCGCCCGCGACGAGGGCAGGCGAGCCTTGGCGGCGTAGTAGGTGCTCGGTGCGATCGGCGCGCCATGCCCGGTCAGCACGCGGCAGATCGGCTCGACGCCGAACACGCCCTTGTGCTCGTCGATGAACCTCACGAGCGCTGAAGTGGCCGGTCCAGCTCGGCCGCGAAGAAAGCCGAGGCCGCGCGCAAGATTTCATTCGCGCGGCGGAGCTCCTTCACCTCAGCCCGCAGCCGCCGGATCTCGACGGACTCGTCACTGGTGGTGCCTGGCCGCTGCCCAGCATCGACCTCGGCCTGGCGGACCCACTTGCGCAGCGACTCCGCCGTGGCGATGCCCAGCTTGGCCGCGATCGACCGGATCGCCGCATACTCGGTCTCATACTCGGCGCGGTGCTCGATCACCATCCGCACCGCGCGCTCACGGAGTTCCCTCGGGTACTGCTTCGGCATGAAGATCATCCTTCCAAGAAAGGAAGTCTCCACCGAACCCGGGGCGATTCACTGCCCTTCGCCGCGATCCGCAACCAAGCCGGAAACTACGTCACCCCCTCCACCCATTCCGTCGCCGCCGCCGCCCAAAAACCCCGCATCACCGCGACCGACTTTTCGATCGTCAACCAGCCCGGGACCAACAGCTACCCCATCACCGGCTACAGCTGGGCGCTCGTCTACACCCACCAGCCAAACCAGGCCACGGGGCAAAAGCTCGTCACCATGCTGGACTGGCTCACCCACAGCGGCCAGGCCTACGCCGCCGCGAACGGCTATGTCCCCCTGCCACCACACATTCGGCAACTCGC
>DAITAE010000856.1:0-1585 GCA_036824445.1 Streptosporangiaceae bacterium
CGCTGTTGGTCATGGCCTAACCGTAGAAGTCATTGCGGACGTCCCGCGTCCGGAAGAGGTTGTCCCGAGTTCCGTGGAACTTCGGTGGCGGCCCCTTGATCATCAGGCTGCCTTCTGATCCTCATTCTGGCTTACGGCGGTGACATTCCCGGTGAAGTGCGCGTCGAGCGCGGCGCGGAGCTTCGGCAGGTGCAGGTGACCGTTGACGCGCCGGAACTGGCGGCCGGCCTCGACCATCCCGGCAGCGCACCAGCGCAGCGCCATGGTCCCGTCCCGCCACCGCTTGACGTTCTTGGAGTGCTCACGGCAGATCTCGATCATCGACTCGATGCTGTTCGTGGAGCGGAGCGTGCGCGCGAGCGTGGGCGGCACGCCCAGCCGCAGGATGGTCAGGGTCTCGGCCATGCCTTCCCGCAGCGACGAGGCGGCGCCGGGATGGGTCTTGTCCAGCTCGCGGGCCAGCGCCTCGAGCTCGGCTTCGGCTTTCAGCGCTGACTCGGCGTGGTAGGCCTGGCGCATCCGCTTCTCGGTGACCGCGCGGAGCTTATCCGGCAGCTTGTCCCTTACGTTGGCGATCTTGTGCTGCTGACACCTCTGGATGAGCGGCTGGTCGAACACCCTCCTGACCGCGCTGGACAGGGCCTTGGCCCCGTCAAGTACCGCGAGGACGGGCTTGGTGACGTCCAGGCCGCGGTCGCGCAGCCCGGTGATCAGATCAGTGACCAGGGTGGCGTTCTCAGTCGAGCCCTCCTCCACCGCCAGCGGATACTTCGTGCCATCGATGCCGATGCCCAGCGCCACCACGCAGGTGTGCTCGCCGAAGTGCACCCCGTCGACCATGAACGCGACCAGGTCCAGGTCATCGAGCCGCCTGCTCATCAGCTCCGCCAAGGCGGTCTCGGTGGCGGCGACGAACCGGCGCGACACCGCCGACTTGCTCACCGACGCAGCGGCGTCCTCGACGGCCTGCCCTGCTGGCTCCAGGCCGCGAACGTAACGGCGTGACGACAGCCCGGCCAGCATCTTCTCCAGCGCGAGCTGCCCGAGGACCTCGGTGTTGCTGAACAGGTCATAGCTGGGCAGGTGCAGCTCCCCGGACCCGTCCGCGGCCCGTACCCGCGGCCGGCTCACCGGCAGCCGCCGCCCGCCGAGGGTCACCGACCCGGCCCCGGCGCCGTGCCGGTACCCGTCCCGGCCAGGGTTGTGCCTGCCGCCCGGGCCGCACAACCGGGTCACATCCTCATCGAACATCGCGGCCATCACCTGCAGGCCGGTCCCGACGGCCAGGGCCAGCAGGCCCTCCTTCGCCGCCCCGGCGATCTCGGCCATCGACACGATCACCTGCTCCGGGACGGCGACCTCCGCTGGCATCGGGTCAGGCTGGGCACGGCGGGACTTCTTCTGGTAGGTGTTGCTCACGGCGGTCCCTCTCCTTCGGGTGTTCTTGGTCGTTCACCCGTGGCCTACCACTCGGCAGGCTCCGGGTGAGGGACCGCCACTCTCAAGTTCTACGAAGGCCGGGACATCCTCCGGGTGCGAGTGCGATGCGTCCCGGCAGTGGCCCGCGCACTGTGCGACCGGTAAA
>DAITAE010000857.1:0-1584 GCA_036824445.1 Streptosporangiaceae bacterium
CTGCATGCGCAGGACGGCCTGGGCCGGCGACGTCATCACCTGCGCCGCCTGGGTTTTCAGGATGCGCTGCGCGGCCTGCTGCCTGGTGAGCGCCTGCCCGGTCGCGCCGGAACCGACGCTCAGCGCGCCGGTGAACGCGCCCGTCAGCGCGACCGTGGTCACAGCCACGACAGCGATGACCAGAACGGAAACCGGCGCGCTGACGCGGCGCCGGCCGCCGGCCCAACGAGCCATCTGCAACTTCCTCAACCTCGCCATGGTGTGCTTCTCCTCCGAGCGAGTAATGGGTGTGTTCGCCAACGCGAACCGCAATGGAGAGGGTCGTGCCAGCGAGTGCCGAGGTGCCTGTTCAGGGCAAACTCATACGGCGGCCCGCTGGTCAGAGCGCGCCGGGCATCGTGATGAGAAGCTGGTCAGCCGATTGGAGCTGCGCACGCGCGGTGAGCGAGGACATACTGCCACGCGCGAGCGGGCGGGATAGTGACTTTGACGGAGAATTGGAACGGAAACGTCAAAGGTCTTCTGGCGCTGATCGTGACGTCAGACGTCCCCCACGTCGATGAGCAACTCGCGGCCGTCTGGCAGCATGACGCCCAGCGAGTAGATGATTCCCTCGGGCAGGTCAAGCTGGCCGAGGATCTCGATATCGACGACTTCAGGGTGGGCAATCAGAAGTCGGCACAGTACGCTGCCCGCGTGATCGGCTGGAAGAGCCGCCTCGGGCTTTCTGGCGTCATCCGGGGACGTCATGCCACCTTCGATCGACTGGATTTACGGCCATGACTGTTATCCGCGGCCGCAACGACCCCTTTCTCGCTGTAGTCGGTCAGCCTGGCGCGCAGCGTCGAGTCAGACAATCGCGACAGGTCCCGGCGGACTGCACATCCGAACACATATTCCTACGGTAACGCAGCGTTAACACAGGACCCCGGAATGGAGCGCAAATACGCCGCTGGCGTGTCGCGCGCACGCCGCGGCCGGCAACGGCACCCCACTAGGCCCTCGCTGAGGGGACCAACGCCCCTGCCCGCGAGGGCCGGCCGCGGCTCACAGTAGGGGCATGACGGCGGCAGGTGCGCGCGGAGGCGGGTCGCCTGCCGGGCAGGAGGGATTGTCCCGGCGGCTGGCCGGCGAGTTGCTGCGCGCCGCGACGGCCGCGCCGTCGATGCATAACGTCCAGCCATGGCGGTTCCGGATCCGGCATGCGGGCGGGACGATCGAGCTGTGGGCCGACCCGGGAAGGACGTTGCCGCTCGGGGATCCGCACGGCCGCGCCGCCCATATCGCCTGCGGCGCCGCCCTGTTCAACCTCCGCGTGGCCGCCGCGGTGGCCGGCCTGGAGCCCCACCTGCGGCTGCTCCCCGATCCTGGGCAACCGCTGCTGCTGGCGGAGATCCGGCTGGCCGGCGGTCACCGGGCGACGCCGGGCGAGCGTGAGCTGCACGCCGCCATCCCCCGGCGGCAGACCAACCGGGAGCCGTTCAGCGGCCGGGCGGTGCCACCGGGCATCCGGGCCGAACTGGCGGAGGCGGCCAGCCTGGAGGGCGCCTTCCTGCACTTCCTGGACCACGGGGAGGCGAAGCG
>DAITAE010000858.1:0-1583 GCA_036824445.1 Streptosporangiaceae bacterium
CGGGTCCGGGTCCTGCCCGGCATGAATCGCCAGGGTCTCGAAGCCGCCTGCTGCTCGCCGCTCACCGGCCGGGCGCCCGGCGCCGCCGCCACTGCCGTGGGCGGTCATGCGGAACTCCCGGCCAGGAAGGTGAGCACGTCCTGGGCGGTGATCATCGCCGCGGGGCGCCCGTCCACCAGCACGACCGCCGCGCCCGCCTTCTCCAGTTCGCCCACCGCCCGGCTGACCGGCTCGCCCGAGCCGACCGTCGGCAGCGGTGGGGACATGTGCTGGCCGACCGGGTCTTTCGGGCTGGCCCGGCCCGACACGAGCGCGTCGAGCAGGTCTCGCTCCACCACGGATCCGATCACCTCGGCCGCCATCACCGGCGGCTCGGTCTTCATCACCGGCAGCTGTGACACGTTGTATTCACGCAGGATCGAGATAGCGGTGGCGACCTGCTCGTCCGGGTGGGTGTGCACGAACTGCGGCAGGCCAGCCTGCTTGCGCGCGAGCACCTCGGCGATCTTGGGTTCGGTGGTCTGCGCCGTCAGGAAGCCGTAGTCGGCCATCCAGTCGTCGTTGAAGATCTTCGACAGGTAGCCGCGCCCGCCGTCGGGCAGCAGCACCACGACCACGTCATCGGGACCGGCGGTGGCGGCGGCACGCAGCGCGGCGACCACGGCCAGCCCGCCCGACCCGCCGACCAGCAGCGCCTCCTCGCGCGCCAGCCTGCGGGTCATCAGGAATGACTCCGCGTCGCTGACCGCGATCACCTCGTCGCACACGGCCGGGTCGTAGGTGGCCGGCCAGATGTCCTCCCCCACGCCCTCCACCAGGTAGGGACGGCCGGTGCCACCCGAGTACACCGAGCCTTCCGGGTCGGCACCGATCACCTTCACCTTGCCCTTGGAGGCCTCCTTCAGATACCGGCCTGCGCCGGTGATCGTCCCGCCGGTGCCGATCCCGGCCACGAAATGGCTGACCTTCCCGTCGGTCTGCGCCCAGATCTCCGGCCCGGTGAAGTGGTAGTGCGAGTCGGGATTCTCCGGATTGGAGTACTGATCGGGCTTCCAGCCGCCCGGCGTCTCCCGGGCCAGCCGGGTGGACACCGAGTAGTAGGAATCGGGATGGTCCGGTGACACGGTGCCGGGGCAGACAACCACCTCGGCCCCGTAGGCGCGCAGCACGCTGATCTTGTCCTGGGCCACCTTGTCCGGGCAGACGAACACGCAGCGGTACCCCTTCTCCGCCGCCACGATCGCCAGCCCCACCCCTGTGTTGCCCGAGGTCGGCTCGATGATCGTGCCGCCGGGGCGGAGCGCGCCGGAGGCTTCCGCCGCCTCCACCATGCGCAGCGCGATCCGGTCCTTCACCGACCCGCCGGGATTGAAGTACTCCACCTTGGCCAGCACGGCCGGTGCGCCCCGGCCCGCGCTGCCCAGCGCGCGCGTCACCGTGCGCAGCCTGACCAGGGGGGTGTTGCCGACCAGTTCGATCAGCGACTCATGTGCCTGCATCGCCAACCTCTTTCCGGGCGTTCCCTGACCATGCGGCCGGTCACGCCCCGGCTCCGTTCCACCGACGCTATCCCACCTGCTCAC
>DAITAE010000371.1:0-5087 GCA_036824445.1 Streptosporangiaceae bacterium
CGCCGGCCGAGGCCATGTACCCCTCGTTGAAGACGAGATAGACTACCGCCAGCACGAAGGGAAGCCGGTCGGGCAGCTCGGCGGCGCGGGGCACCCGGTAGGGAATGCCGGCGTCGCGGATCTTCCGCTTCGCCCGGACCAGGCGCTGGGCGACCGTCGCCTCGGGCACGAGAAACGCACGGGCGATCTCGGCCGTCTGGAGCCCGGCGATGAGCCGGAGGGTGAGCGCAATCCGGGCCTCGGGGGCAAGTGCGGGATGACAGCAGGTGAAGATCAGCCGCAACCGGTCGTCGTGCAACGGCCCCGTCTCCGATGACCCCGTGTCGGCGCGCAGCAGGGCCGCCTGTGCCTCGCGCCCGTAGCGGGACGACTCCCGCCGCAGGCGGTCTAGGGCCTTGTTGCGGGCCGTGGTGACGATCCAGCCGCCGGGGTTGGGCGGCACGCCCGCGGCCGGCCAGCGCTCGGCGGCGACCGTGAAGGCGTCCTGGACCGCTTCTTCGGCGAGGTCGATATCGCCGAAGAAGCGGATCAGGGTCGCCACCGCACGGCCCGAGCTCTCCCGGTAGGTGCGCTCGATGGCGGCAGCGTCCGCACCCGGCACGATCTAGTCTTCCTCCGCGGGCTCCTGGAACGGCCGGACCTCTACCGGCGCGGCGCAGGCCTCGGATCCCTTGGCCGCCCATGCCAGCGCGGCGTCCAGGTCGGGGGCCTTGATGACCCAGAAGCCGCCGAGCTGCTCCTTGGTCTCCGCGAACGGGCCGTCGGTGGTGATCACCTGCCCGCCCTGGGAGCGAACGACCGTGGCCGTGGTGGCTGGATGCAGGCCGCCGGCGAAGACCCAGGCCCCGGCCGACTTGAGCTCGGCGTTGAAGGCGTCGACCGCCTTGAACGCCTGCTGCATCTGCTCCTCCGAGGGTGCGGGCTCGCCTTCGACCATGTGCACGGCAAGCAGGTACTGCCTCATGGCAAGCCTCCTTCCGTCGGGCCGGCACGATACCGGCCCCTCAACCCACCCTCGCTGCCCGGAGGATGACGCGATCACCGCACGCGGCAGGGCGGACCGCTCATGACGTTCGTGGCCATCAGCGATCTCAACGCTATGAGATGGGGGGCGATGACGAGGCGCCGCGGGTCTCGGCGGCTACGTGTGACCGGCAGATAGCCAGACCTGGGAAGGCCGCGCAGCGCGGTGATTAGTGGTCGATGATCATGAGCCCGCGCACGTTCTTGCCGTCGACCAGGTCCTGGTAGCCCTGGTTGACGTCGTCCAGCCGGTACCGGTTGGTGACCAGCTCGTCCAGCTTGAGGTGGCCGCCCCGGTAGAGATCGAGCATCTTGGGGATGTCATCGAACGGGTTGCCACCACCGAAGAGCGCCCCCTGGATCCGCTTCTGGAACAGGGTCAGCTCGAAGCTGGGGATCTGGATGTTCTTGACCCCGGGGCCGTTCAGGCCGGTCACCACCACGGCGCCGCCCTTGCGGACGGCGGCGAAGGCCGCGTCGATCGCCTCCTGGGTCACGACTCCCATCGTCATGAGGGCCTTGTCGGCGCCCACGCCCTTGGTGAGCTCGGTGACGAGCTCCTGCGCCTGCGCGGCGTCCGCCACGGCGTGGGAGGCGCCGAGCTGCTCGGCGAACTCGCGCTTGTTGGACAAGGGGTCGACCGCGATGATGTGCTGCGCGCCGGCGAAGGCGGCGCCCTGCACGGCGTTGATGCCGACGCCGCCGATGCCGTACACCACCACGGTTTCGCCGGGCCGCACGTCGCCCGCGTTGACCGCCGTGCCCCAGCCGGTCGGGACGCCGCAGCCGACCAGCGCGACCGTCTCCAGCGGCAGGTCGTCGTCGATCTTGACGCAGGAGTGCTCCGACACCGTGCCCCACTGGGCGAAGGTGCCGAGCAGGCACATCTGGCCGAAGTCCATGCCGTCGGCGTGGAAGCGGAACGTGCCGTCGGGCAGGCAGTTGTCGTAGAGCAGCGCCCCGAGGTCGCACATGTTCGTCATGCCCCGGGCGCAGAACCGGCAGTGGCCGCACACCGGCAGGAACGAGCAGACCACGTGGTCGCCTGCCGTCAGCCGGGTCACCCCGGCCCCGACTTCCTCGACGACGCCCGCGCCCTCGTGGCCGCCAACGATCGGGTAGCGGACCGGGATGTCACCGGTCCGCAGATGCTCGTCGGAGTGGCACAGGCCAGCCGCCACCCAGCGCACCAGCACCTCGCCGGCCTTGGGTGGATCGAGGTCCATCTCGGCGATCTCCCAGTCCTTGCCCAGATCGCGGAGGACCGCTGCCTTCGTCTTCATGGAGCCTCCCACCTTTCTGCCTTGTCATCCTGTGTGGCGCAGGGCCGTCGGTCATTGTCGGAAGGCCCCAATAATGCGGCCGCGTCATTGTTGCCAACGGCGGCCTACGCCACGCCGACGGGCTCAGCGTCGCCGGTGACGGCAAGCTGGAGCTCCGAGCTGTGATGGTTGGCGTGCACCGCGAGCTCGGGACTGTAGCGCGCGATGATCTGGCGCACCCGGTGCGCGGCGAGCGGCCCGAGCAGGTCATAGGTGGTGGTGAACAGCTCACGGGCGGTAGCCCGGGGCCAGGCGTCGGGCAGCAGCTCGTCCGGCAGATCGGGGTCAAGTTCCGGGAACCCGCGCCATTCGTCCATCACCCGGGTGCGGGCGACGAGTGCCGCCACCGGGGAGACCCGCCCGGCGAGCGTGCGGTCGCGCAAGTGCTCGGCGTTGGCGATGAAGCTGACATACCTCTCCTGGAGGTTGTCCAGGTCCCAGGCGTGCTGCGGCAGACCGTCCGGGCTGACCCCCGGCACGATGCTGGCACGGAACGCCGTGGCCGTGGTGATGCCAAGCTCGGCAAGCTGGTTGATCACCTCGACGGCGCGGTCACGGGGGGAGACCCAGAGCCCGTCATAGAGCGGCGCGAATCCAAGCCAGCGGAGCTGCTTGCGCAGCGAATCACGGGCCGCCCGGTTCTGCTCGGGAATCGAGAAAGCCACCAGGCTCCACAGGCCGTCCCACGGCCGTGACGCCCGGCCAAAGGAGAAGATCTGGCTGCCGCCGTCGTCGAGTATCCGCGCGGCGCGCTCGCTGAGCCGGACCACGGTCCGCCGCCCGCTTTTCGATGTGACCAGGAGCTCGTTCCTGGTGAGGCGGCTGAGCGCGGCGCGGGCAGCCGAGTCGCTGACCCCGAACTCGGCCAGCAGCGCCACCAAGGCTGCGGAGGGCAGCGGCTCGGTGCGCCGCCACCAGTAATCTCCCAGCAGGGTCAGCAGGAGACGGGGCGGCCGCTGCACGGCGCCTCCCGACCACGTGACCGGCACCTCGTCGCTGGCATACACCGCGTCCTCGGCCCCCCGTTGCCCACCGGCGCGCGACCCGGCCGCGGCGCCCGGTCGCGCCGCCCGGCCGGCGGAGCGTGACGTTGACTCGGCCATGATCTGAGGGTAGCGAACGGACGCGTGCTGTCGCCACATTGATAGCACCCTTTAGAGCCAACGCTAGACATGCATTTCATCGCATAAATTTCTCGTAAGCTGACGTATTAATCGTCGTCATATGTCGAGCACGGGCGGTCTGCCCGGGACTAGTACGGCGGCGCCAAGGGATGGAGGGAGCGGATGGCGGCGGGCGGCTTGAGGGAGCGCGGCGGCTTCCATACCGGTTCCGACCGGGGCATCGCCGGGAAGCCGGTGCCGGTGAGACGTCGGCACCGGGGGTCCTGCCGCAGGTGAGCTGAGCGCCCGTGGCGGGGATAACCATGCAGTTCGGCTTCTCGCCCTCGTAAGGCAAGAAGCCGAACTGTGGTCCGCTCCGTCCACGAATATACTACCTTCGGTGATACGCCCGGAGATGCTCTTGTCAAGTTTCGATCACGCTTGTGTCTGCCGCCTGTTGCGCCAGGACACCCGCTGGGGGCGCGGCCAGGAAACGGCCTTCGAGACGTGCCCATCGTTTCCCAGAGGGGGTGACCAGCGTAGATGCTGGCAGCTGTGACCAAGTCCCCGGGCGTGATGGTCATCGATAATGTGGCGGAACCGGAGCCGCCCGGTCCGCAGGATGTCATAATTCGGCCGGAGGCAGTCGGCATCTGCGGCTCGGACCTTCACGTGTATTCGGGCGATATCGGCGCCCTCTCCGGCGCACGTTCATTCTTCCCGCGGGTCCAGGGCCACGAGTTCTGCGCCGTCGTCGAGGAGATCGGCGAGGACTGCCCGGACGGCGTGCGAACCGGGGACCGGGTCGCCGTGTGGCCGCTGCACGGCTGCGGGCGCTGCCATCCGTGCCGGGCCGGCCGCGCGAACGCGTGCGTGTCGCTGGAACTGGTGGGGATCCATCGCGACGGCGGGCTCCAGCAGCTGCTGTCGGTCCCGGCGTCCCAGGTCTTCGGCGTCGGCGACCTCGATCCCGAGCCGGCCGCCTTCATCGAGCCCATGTCGATAGCGGTGCATGCCCTGGACCGGGCCGGCCTTGCGGCCGGCGAGCAGGTCGTCATGCTCGGCGCCGGCCCCATCGGGCTGGCGACCACGGTGGCCGCCACCGCCGCCGGGGCCAGGGTCATGACCACCGACCCCGTGCCCGTCCGGCGTGATCTCGCGCTCACGGTGGGCGCGGAGACCGTGGCCTGGGGAAGCGACGGCGAACTGCTCGAGGCGGTTCACGCCTGGACCCACCGGGAAGGGCCGCCGCGGGTGATCGACACCACCGGCGACCCCGCGGCCCTGGCGCAGGCGGTGCGCATGGTGTGCTCCGCGGGGCGGGTCGTGGTGGTGGGGATGTCCGCGGCGCCCGCTCCCCTGCGCTCGGGCGTCTTCCCCGAGAAGGAGATCGACGTCGTCGGATCGAGCTGCGCCACCGCACCGGATTTCCTCGCCGCGGTCCGGCTGGTGCAGGCCCACGGGGAATCAGTCGCCGCGCTTTTCTCGCACCGCTTCCCGCTGACCCGGGCGCAGGAGGCGATCGGGTGCGTGGCGGATCCCGCGGCCGGGGCCGTGAAGGTGCTGATAACCCTCGGCGGCGACTACTAGCTGTCGGGGCCGGGCTTCTTACCTCGATGAGCGTCCCGGTGGGCGTAGC
>DAITAE010000015.1:0-5976 GCA_036824445.1 Streptosporangiaceae bacterium
CGGCGGCTACCGCGCCTTCCGTGCGTCCACACTGCGCCGCATCGACCTGGACGACGTGGACTCCCAGGGATACTGCTTCCAGATCGACCTCGCGCGGCGCACCATCCGGGCAGGTCTGACGGTCACCGAGGTCCCGATCACCTTCGTCGAGCGTGAGCGCGGCGCCAGCAAGATGAGCAGAGCCATCGTCGTCGAAGCACTCTGGCGGGTCACCGTCTGGGGCATCGCCACCCGCCTGCGGCTGGGCCGCGGAACCTCACGGTAGCCGCGCCCGCCCGGGCTGCTGCGCCAGCCGGATCAGGTGCCGGCCCGCGGCAGCGGCGCTGGTGCCTGGCTAGGCGCTCTTGCGCTGCCTCGCCCGGGGCTCCTTCGCCTCGGCCTCGTCGTCGAGCCCGCGTTCCCCCCTAATCAGGGCGAGCCGCTCGGCGAGCACCTGCTCCAGGTCGGCTATGGAACGCCGCTCGCGCAGCATGTCCCAGTGACTGCGCGGTGGCTTGGTCTTCTTCGGGCTGGGCTGGTCACCGGCGGCGGTCAGGGCGATAGTGCCGCAGACCCGGCACTCCCAGGTGGCGGGGACTTCGGCTTCCGCGGCGAACGGCACGGTAAAGTGATGGCCCTTGGGGCAGTCGAAAGCGATCTCCTGGCGTGGCGCCAGGTCGGTGTTCCGGTCGTTCTCGTAGCTCGTTGCCCCGAGCCGGGTGCCGCGAAGTGCGCGTTCGGCCATATGACATTGCCTCCCAGGCGCTCAGCTTTCCACGTCGTTAACGCTGAGTACCCGGACAAGATTCCCATGTTGCCCCGGTTCCAACCCGCCGTGGCCGACCCTGTTCGGTCCCGGGCATGGCGGCCACTGCACCGAGCGTGCCTAGCCGGTCACGCGGGGATGCCACTGCCCGCGGCCGACCAGCACCTCGCGCAGGGTCACGGTCTCGTCGGTCATGATCCCGTCTACCCCAAGGTTCAGGAGGCCTTCCATGGTGGGGCGGTCGTTCACGGTCCACACATGCACCTGGAGCCCCAGCTGGTGGGCACGGCCGATGAAGCCCGGCGTCGCCACCGGCGCGGGAACCTGGACGCACCGCACGCCGGCCCCCGCCAGGCGCTCCGCCAGCGGCCCGCGACGGCCGACCGCGGCGCGCGGCCGGCGCGCGGCCGCGGCCCTGGGGCCCACAGCAGGCGGCCGCCGCGTGAGGTGGTAGCGGTGCGGTCCACGGGAGTCGCGGGGGGCAGGCGGCCCGCCGAATCTGACCATCGCCGTTCCCAGCGGTGACGCGGCCATGCACACCGGCCGGTCGAGGGCCCGCCGGGCGGCACGGAGCCTGCTGGCGGAGAAGGAGACCACGCAGACCCGGTCCCACGCGTTGGTCCGCCGCAGCACCCGCGCGAGCGGCGCGACCGCCGGCGCGTCCTTCACGTCGATGTTGAAGCGCACGTCCGGCCAGGCAGCCAGCAGGTCCTCCAGGACCGGGATCGGCTCGGTGCCGCCGACGCGAGCGCGCGCGATGTCCTTGAGCGTGAGCCGGGAGACCCGGCCCGGCTGGCCGGTGGTCCGGCCCAGCGTGCGGTCGTGGAACGCGATGAGCACCCCGTCCGCCGTCGCCTGCGCGTCGGTCTCCAGGTACTCGTAGCCGAGCCCGACCGCGTGCTCGAACGCACGCCAGGAGTTCTCCGGGGCGTGGGCCGCGCCGCCCCGGTGGGCGAAGGCCAGCGGCCCAGGATGATCAAGGAACGTGGTCGGCATGTCGGCGAGTATGCGTTATGGCCGTGACCAGGGTGGAAACGGAGAGCGCCGGCACAGCGAACGGCTGGGTGCCAGCTGGCGGTCCCGTTGACAGGGTCACGGGCGCGGCTCCGGCACCGGCGGGCTCGCTGCGGCGGTGGCTCCGGCCAGGGCGGGCTCGATGTACCGGTGGGTGACCCAGCGTTCCACGATGAAGGTCATCACGGGGATGGTGCCGGCCAGCAGCACCGCCACCGTCGGCCAGACTGGCAGCCGCAGCCTCCGGCACAGCGCGAACGCCACCAGCAGGTAGACGATGTACAGGCCGCCGTGAATCTGCCCAACGATGCTCACCGCCTCCTCGTCGTTCACGAATGCTTGCATGATCGCCAGCACGCACAGAACGATGAGCACCACGCCGGTCACGTAGGCCATCACCCGGTACAGGACGACGTTCAGGCGCACTCGCCTGACCTCCTTCGCGGGCTCATCGGGGGTGTGGCCGCTACCTGAGACCGTGCCACCGGCCATGACCCCTCACTTCCTTGGCGAGGCGAGCCAGGTAAGCGTTGTAGGCGATGAGGTCGCCGTCCTCCTCGCCATCGGGCTCACCGGCATCGCCGCGCTGCCGCGCGCCGACCGGGAGCCCGGCCTCCTCCTGCCACGTGGTCGGGGCGGGGGGGTGGACCTCGTCCCGGATCGTCTTGATCCAGAAGACCACCGCAAAGATCGCGAACAGCGGCCATTCGAAGGTGTATGCCCAGCTGAGCGCGTTTCCCGCCTCTGCCCGGCGGAACTGCCAGTAGCCAAGCCACCCCATCCCCACCACGCTGAGGATCACGAATGCGTGCCAGGCCAGCCACTTGGGGGTGATCAGGAACCGCCACCGGGAAGCTTCCGGGGAACCGGGCATGGTGCCGAGTCTAATCGGCCTTCGCGCCGCCAGCCTGCCGGTCGCCGCACCGGTCCGCGAGTCCCTGCCGGCGCCCGCGGGAACGCTGCGTGATAATCGGAGCATGTCCTTGACGGATCTGCTCCTGCTCGGGCGGTCCGGCCTGGCCGGGCGCCTCCCCACCAGCCTGGACGAACTGCATGGGCCCGAACAGGGCGTCATCGTGCTGCCGCGGCACCTGGCATGGCCGGGGATGCGCGAGTTCGATCTGTCCGACGACCGCCTCCGCCGCAGCCTCTACGGCATCGTGCTCACCCAGGGACGGCGCAACGACATGGCGCGCTTCGTCAATGCCCGCCTGCTGCGAGCAGATTGGCCGCTGCTGCGGATCTCGCTCGACCCCAAAGTGCGCAGGAGCTGCGAACGCCGGCTGCGGCTGAGGGGCTGACCGGCCAGGCGGTGCTGCCCAGAAGCGCGATCCCAGCCACCGCACCACAGGAGGACCGCATGACCGTGACCGCTAATGGCCTGGACGAGCTCAAGGGGATGGCGGGAACCGACCTCGGGCACACCGGCTGGCTGGAGATCACCCAGGACCGGGTCGACGCGTTCGCCGACGCGACCGACGATCACCAATGGATCCATGTGGACCGCGAGAGGGCCGCGGCGGGCCCGTTCGGCGGCACCATCGCGCACGGGTTCCTGACCCTGTCCCTGGTCATCCCCCTGTTCGGCGAGCTCCTCACCGTGCAGGACGTGAGCATGGGGATCAACTACGGGCTGAACCGGGTGCGCTTCCCGGCACCGGTCCCGGTCGGTTCCAAGATCAGGCTCGCGGCAACGCTGGGCGCGGTCGAGGACGCCGGGGTCAACGCCGTGCAGGCGGTCGTGGACTACACCATCGAGGTGGAGGGCGGCGGGAAGCCCGCTTGCGTCGCCCAGGGCGTCTACCGTTACTACGCCTGAGCGGGAGGCCCGAGCCATGCCCGACCGGCCCGCGGGCACCGCGCCCGCCCGGCCGCGCGCGGCCCGGTCCGGGTCTACCTGGAGCAGGGCAAGCGCTGGGTGTTCGCGTGCGCGCTGGACTGGCCGGGCTGGTGCCGCCGGGGCGGCGAGGCGGATCGCCTGGCACGCGCTCGACCATGCGTGGGAGATCGAGGACCGGAGCGAGCCGGGCGGGTGAGCCCGCCGTGTGTAAGGGTGGCGTCATGCGTAAATACGTCATCATGGGCGTCCAGGGCAGCGGAAAAGGCACCCAGGCAGGCATACTCGCGGCGGACCTGGACCTGGTGCACATCAGCGTCGGCGACATCTTCCGCTGGCACGTCCAGCAGCACACCAAACTCGGCGCGCAGGTCCGGCGCATCATGGCGGCCGGGGAACTGGTCGGCGACGACCTTGCGGAGTCGGTGACCGCCGAGCGGCTCGGCCAGCACGACTGGAACTACGGGTTCGTGATCGACGGCTTTCCCCGCAACCCCGGCCAGGCGGAGTTCTTCCTCGAGAGCTACGACATCGACGGCGTGATCCACCTGGACCTGCCCGACTCCGAGGTCCGGCGCCGCGTACTCTCCCGCCGCCTGTGCTCCAACTGCGGCGTGGACTACAACCTCATCACCACCCGACCGGCGCAGGAGGGCGTCTGTGACGTCTGCGGCGGCACCCTGGTCCAGCGGGAGGACGACACCGAGGAGGCGCTCGCGGTCCGGCTGCGCGAGTACCACGAGAAGACCGACCCGGTGCTCGAGCTGTTCGCGCGCAAGGAGTACGTGGTCACCGTCGACGCCCGCCGTAGCAAGGAGGAGGTCCAGCAGGAGATCCGCGAGCGCCTCCACCTCCCGCCGTACAAGCCCGCGAACTACACGCCCGCGCCTGACGCACCCGCGCCCGCAGGGTAGGACCCCGGGACACGCGGTGCGGGTCCTGCTCGCCCCCGACTCGTTCAAGGGCAGCATCACCGCGACGGCGGCCGCGGCCGCCCTGGCCCGGGGGTGGCTGGCCGAACGTCCCGGCGACCAGGTGAGCTGCCTGCCCCTCGCCGACGGCGGCGAGGGCACGCTGGACGTGCTGGCGGCCGCGACGCCGGGGGCACGGTGGCACCGGGCCCTGGTCACCGGCCCCGGCAATGCCCCCGTGGACTGCGCCTGGCTGGAGCTGCCCGGCGCGGCCGCGGCGGTGGAACTGGCCCGCGCGAGCGGGCTGCCCCTGCTGCCGCGGCCCGACCCGCTACGGTCGCATACAGTCGGGCTGGGCCAGGTGATCGGCCACGTCCTGGATCGGGGCGCCCGCACGATCGTGATCGGCCTCGGTGGCTCCGCGTCGACCGATGGCGGGACCGGCGCGCTGGCCGCGCTCGGCGCCCGCTTCCTGGACGCCGCGGGGGACGACCTGCCTCCCGGCGGCGGTGCGCTGGCCGCGCTGGCGGCCGTGGACACCACCGGCCTGCGGCCACCACCGGCCGGGGGCGTGACCTGCCTGGCCGACGTCACCGCGCCGCTGCTCGGGCCGCTGGGCGCGGCGGCCGTGTTCGGCCCCCAGAAGGGCGCCCGGCCGCCACAGGTCGCGCGCCTGGAGGCCGGACTGACACGGCTGGCGGAGCTGCTGGGCGGCGATCCCGGCGCCCCCGGCGCCGGCGCGGCGGGCGGGACGGGGTATGGCCTCGCGGCCGGCTGGGGGGCGGCCCTGGCGCGGGGGGCTCCCGAACTGGCCCGCCTGGCCGGGCTGAACCGGGCCCTCGCCGGGGCCGACCTGGTCGTCACCGGCGAGGGCCGGTTCGACCCCACGTCGCTCACCGGCAAGGCGACCGGGACGGTGATCGCGGCCGCCGCCGCGGCGGGCGTACCGGTGGCGGTAGTCGCCGGCCAGATCAGCGGTGCCCCGCCGGCCGCGGCGGCCGTCATCACGCTGGCGGGCCTGGCCGGCGGCCCCGGGCGGGCCCAGGCCGATCCGGGTCGCTGGCTGGGCCAGGCCGGGCGGGCGCTGGCGCGGGACCTGGCAGCGGGGACCCGGCCAGACATGGCCTAGCCTTGACCAACGTGCGAGAGATCGCGGTCTTCAGCGGCAGCGCCCACCCGGACCTGGCCGCGGAGATCTGCCGTGAGCTGGGCGAGCCGCTGCTACCGACCCGGCTGCGGCGCTTCGCCAACGACTGCCTGGAAGTGCAGCTGCAGTCCAACTGCCGGGAACGGGACGTCTTTCTCATCCAGCCCCTCAGCCCGCCGGTCCAGGAGCACCTGGTCGAGCTGCTGCTCATGCTGGACGCCGCGCGGGGAGCCTCGGCGGCCAGGGTCACCGCGGTGATCCCTTACTACGCCTACGCCCGCTCGGACAAGAAGGACATGCCGCGGGTGTCGATCGGCGGCCG
>DAITAE010000015.1:6076-16500 GCA_036824445.1 Streptosporangiaceae bacterium
CATCGTGGAGCTGCTCGCGCACCTCCGTGAGCACGGAGTACCGTCAGTCCGCATCGCCTGCACCCACGGGCTGTTCAGCGACGGCGCACTGGAGAAGATCGCCGCCGAACCCGAGGTGACGGAGATCGTCTGCACGAACACGGTGCCGGTGCAGGGCAGGCTGCAGCACGACAAGCTCACCGTCCTGTCGGTGGCTCCCGCGCTCGCGGAAGCGATCCGCCGCATTCATGAGGGGGAGTCGGTGAGCGCCCTGTTCGAACCCCACTGACCCCGGGCGGCGGCGGCCGGGTCAGCTTGCCTCGATGGCGCGGGCGACCTGCTCACGGGTCAGCGGCAGGTCGCGGACCCGCACGCCCACCGCACCGGCCAGGGCGTTGCCGATCGCCGCGGCGACCGGGCCCTGCGCGACCTCGCCAGCGCCGGTCTCCGGATGGCCTGGGGCGGCCACGATGGCGACCTCCACCTGCGGCACCTCGGTGAACCGCAGGATCGGGTAGGTGTCCCAGTTCACGGACGTGACCCGGGTCCGGTCGAAGCTGACCCGCTCCCGCAGCGTCCAGCTGGCGCTTTGCACCGCGCCGCCCTCCACCTGGTTGATGACGCCGTCTGGGTTGATCACCCGGCCGACGTCGACCGCGACCCACACGTCGGACACCCGCACGTCGGTATCGGCCTCCACCCGTGCCACCGCCGCGCAGTACCCGGCGACCCCCTTGTACCGGGCGTAACCGAGACCGAGGCCGGCGCCGTCCCCCTGCCCGGCCCGGCCGGCCCATCCGGACATCAGCGCCGCCTGCTCGATCACCCGCCGGGCCCGGGCATCGGTGAGGTGGGCCAGCCGGAACTCCACTGGGTCGGCGCCGGCGGCGGCCGCGAGCTCGTCCATGAACGACTCGATGGCAAAGACGTTGAGGAAGGCCCCCAGCGATCGGAGCGAGGAGGTCCGGACCGGCATCGAGAGCAGCCGGTGCCGGACGATGACGCGGTCGGGGATGTCATAGCCGGGAACGGCGTTGCGGGTGGAGCCCATCGCGCCGGTCGGCGGCCCGTCCGGGGCGGGGCTCATCGGCCGGGCACCCGCGAGATGGGCGAGCGCCAGCAGCCGCGGCTCGCCGCCACTGCCCGGCCGACCGATGAAGCCGTTGCTCCACACGTCCTGGCGCCAGGTGGCGATCCGGCCGCCGGCATCGAGCCCGGCCGACAGCCTGGCCAGCATGGCCGAGCCGAGCGGCGCCCAGCCCATCTCGTCCTCCCGCGACCACAGCACCCGGACCGGGTGCCCGGGCACCGCGCGTGCCAGCAGCACCGCGTCGAGCGCGACGTCGTCGGCGCCGTTGTGGCCATAGGCGCCCGCACCCTCGACGTGGTTCACCGTCACTTGGTCCACGCCCAGGCCCAGGCCGGCGGCGATGGCCCCGCGCAGCGCGAACACGCCCTGGCTGTGGCTCCAGACGGTGACCTCCGGCCCGTCCCAGCACGCGATGGCGCAGCTGGGCGCCAGCGACGCGTGGGCCAGGAACGGCCGGGTGAAGTCGGCCTCCAGCGTGCGCGCGACCGAGCCGGCCGCGGCCTCGTCGTGCCGCTCCTCCACGGTGACCGCCTGCGCCGGCGCGGACAGCAGGAACCCCTTCAGGTCACGCTCGTCGGGCAGGGACGGGGTCACGTTCCACCGCGCTGCCCCGGCGACGGCCCGCGCCGCCGCGGCCGCCGTCCGGTCCGCCGGCGCCATCACCCCCAGGAAGGAGCCATCGCGCACGGTCACCACGCCGGCGGGCAGCGCAGGGTCGCCGAGGCCGGCCAGCGATGCCGCCGGGCCGGGCGGCCGGATGACCCGGCCGTACCGCATGCCGGGCAGGACGAGGTCGTGCAGGAACCGGGGGCGGCCGGTCACCTTGTCCGGGATGTCCAGCCGCGCGGCGCTGCGGCCAGCGACCGACCACCGCTCCGGCGCCTTGGCCGGCCGGGGATCACCCGCCTCCCGGCGGAGCAGGCCGGGTCCCGCCGGGCCCGCCAGCGACCAGTAGGTCAGGCCGGTGCCACCGGCGTCGGTGGTGATCTCGCCGTCGGCCACACCGATCGCGCCAGCATCGACGCCAAGCCGCTCCGCCGCGGCGGACAGGACGACATAACGGGCCTGCGCGCACGCCTGGCGCAGCGACGAACCGGACTCCTCGATCGAGCGGCTGCCCGAGGTGGTCCCCTCATCGGGGCTGGTGGCGGTGCTCACCGGGGCGACCCGGATGCGCCGCGGGTCCACGTCGAGCTCCTCGGCCGCGATCTGGGCCAGGGCGGTCCACACGCCCTGGCCGTACTCGACCTTGCCGGAAAATATCGTGACCACGCCCGGGTCGCCGAAGTCGAGCCAGGCGGACAGCACGGGGTTGGCGGCAAGCGTGGGCGGCAGCCGCGGTTCTGGTAAGGACGCCGGCCTGGGCCTGTTCATCCGGCAGCCCGCCCGGTCACCTCGCCGGCCGCCTTCATGACCGCGCCGACGATCCTGCTGTGCGCCCCGCACCGGCACAGGTTACGGTCGAGTGCCTCCCGCACCTCCCGCTCGGTCGGGGAGTGGTTGCTGCGCAGCAGCGCGACCGCGCTCACCACCATGCCTGAGGTGCAGTACCCGCACTGGGCGGCCTGCTCGTCGATGAACGCCTGCTGGACCACGTCCAGCGTCTCGCCGTCCATCAGGCCCTCGACGGTGGTCACCTGCCGGCCCTCGGCCGCCCAGGCGGGGAAGTCGCAGGAGGAGCGGGGCTCGCCGTCGATGAGCACGAAACAGGCCCCGCACAGGCCGAGTCCGCAGCCGAAGCGTGGGCCGGACAGCCCGAGGTCGTGGCGGAGCACGTCAAGCAGCGGGGCATCGGGCTCGCAGCGCAGGGTGCGGCCGGCCCCATTCACCATCACGTGCAGTTCGTGCTGCTCCATCACGTCCCCTCACGACCGCCGCCGGCCGGGCTAACTGCCCGGAAGGAGCCGACCAGGACCGTTACCCCCAAGCTGTTGACCGTAACGTATCCCCAGAGTATGCATTCGTTTGCAGGATCTGGCCGCCGACCCGCGGGAGTGCCGATGGATGACCGGGTAGCCATGGCCATCTCACATTGGGCGCCGCGCTTCACGACGAACGGCGTGACGGCCGGGGACTTCGAGCGGATCACCAGCGGGCTGGCAACGTGGGACGACTGGTGTGCCGGGTGGAGCCAGGTGGCTGCGGAGCACGAGCAGCTGGGCCGGACTGCCCTCGCGGCCGGCCGCGACATGTCGGCGGGCGCGCACCTGTCGCAGGCGGCGGTCTATTACCACTTCGCGAAGTTCCTGTTCGTGAGCGATCCCGGCCAGATGCGCGCGGCTCACATGAGGGCGGTCGGCTGCCTGACCGACGCGCTGCCGCTCCTGGACCCGCCCGGCCGCCGGGTCGAGATCCCGTTCGACGGCTCGCGCATGGTCGGCATCTTGCGGCTGCCGGCTCAAGAGCCGGGGGAGGCGCCGCGCCCCGTCATGATCATGATTCCCGGCCTTGACTCGGCAAAGGAGGAGCTGCGGAGCACCGAGGAACTCTTCCTGGAGCGCGGCATCGCCACCTTCAGCGTGGACGGCCCCGGGCAGGGTGAGGCCGAATACGACCTGGCGATCCGGGGTGACTGGGAGGTCCCCGGCGGGGCGATCATCGACTACCTGCAAACCGAGCCCGGCATCGACCCAGGCCGGATCGGAGTGTGGGGAGTCAGCCTCGGCGGCTACTACGCGCCCCGGGTGGCCAGCGGGGACGACCGGGTGAAGGCCTGTATCGCACTGGCGGGCCCGTACGACTTCGCGGACAACTGGGACAACCTGCCGATCCTCACCCGGGAGGCGTTCCGCGTCCGGTCCAAGTCGCCGGACATGGAAACCGCCCGCGCCAGGGCGGGCGAGCTGTCGATGGCGGGCCGCGCCGACCGGATCAGCTGCCCGCTGCTGGCCGTGATGGGCCGCCTCGACCGCCTCATTCCCTGGCTGCACGCGCAGCGCCTGGTCGACGAGGCGGGCGGGCCCGCCGAGCTGCTCCTGCTGGAGAAGGGGAACCACGGCTGTGCCAACCTGGCGCCGTTCCACCGCTACGCCGCCGCCGACTGGGCCGCCCACCACCTCGGCGCCCAGGTGAGCCGAAGCCAGGCCACGCGCGCATAGCGGCCACCGGTGCGTCCGCCTGCCTCAGGGCAAGGTGAGGATGCGAGGGCCGGCGCTGGTGATGGCGACGGTGTGCTCGGCGTGCGCGGCCCGGCTGCCGTCCACGGTGTGCAGCGCCCACCCATCGGATGCCAGCTTGAAGTCGTCGCCGCCGCCGGCCATCATCATCGGCTCGATGGCGAGGACCAGCCCCTGCCGTAGGCGCATGCCGCGGCCCGGCCGGCCGTCGTTGGGCACATGCGGGTCCTCGTGCATCCGGCGGCCGATCCCATGCCCGCCGAATCCGGCCGGAATGCCGTACCCGGCGGCGTGGGCCGCCGCCCCGATGGCGGCGGAGATGTCCCCGATCCGCGCCCCGGCCACGGCGGCCGCTATCCCTGCCGCGAGTGCCTTTTCGGCCGTCTCGATGAGCAGCAGGTCGGCGGGCCCGGCCTTGCCCACGATGAAGCTGGTCGCGGCGTCGCCGGTCCAGCCGTCGAGCTCGGCGCCGCAGTCGATGCTCACCAGGTCACCGTCGCGCAGCCGGTAGCGGTCCGGGATGCCGTGCACGATCACATCGTTGACCGAGGTGCAGATCACCGCCGGGAAGGGGGTGGGCGCGAACGAGGGATGGTAGTGCAGGAAGGGGGAGCGGGCACCGGCCGCGCGGAGAACACCGTGTGCGACCTCGTCCAGATCGGCCAGCGAGGTGCCCACCGCCGCGGCTTCGCGCACAGCCGCGAGCGCGTGCGCGACCACCCGGCCCGCTTCGCGCATGGCGTCCAGCGCGGCTTCGCTCTTGAGCTCGACCACCAGCTACTCCTCGGCCCGCCCGCCGAGGTGCCGGGCGAGAAATCGTTCTGCCGCCGCATAGAAGCGCAGCCGGTTCTCGGGCTTCGCGAACCCGTGGCCCTCGTCGGGGAAGAGCATGTACTCGTAGTCGATTCCGGCCTCGCTCAGGGCGGCGACGATCTGCTCCGACTCCGCCTGCTTCACCCGGGGATCGTTGGCTCCCTGGGCGATGAGCAGCGGCGTCCGTATGTCAGCCGCCCGGGACAGCGGGGAGCGGGACCAGAGGAAGGCGGTGTCCTTCTCCGGATCGCCCACCCGGGTGTGGAACAGGGCGATCATGGGGGCCCAGTACGGCGGGATGGTCTCGATCAGTGTCTTCAGGTTCGAGGGACCGACGATGTCCACGGCACAGCGGAAGGTGTCCGGGGTGAACGCCGCCCCGGCCAGGGCCGCGTAGCCGCCGTACGAGCCGCCGTAGATGGCCACGCGGTCCGGGTCCGCCCAGCCCTGATCCACCGCGAACGCCACGCCGTCCAGCAGGTCATCCTGCATCTTGCCGCCCCACTCGCGGTCACCGGCGTTGACGAACGCCTTGCCGTAACCGGTCGAGCCGCGGAAGTTGACCTGCAGGCACACATAACCGCGGTTGGCGAACCACTGTGCCTCGGGGTCGAACCCCCAGGCGTCCCGGGCCCACGGGCCGCCGTGCACGTTCAGTACCATCGGCAGCCCGGCGCGGCCGGCTCCGGGCGGGAAGGTGACATAGCCGTGAACGGTCAGGCCGTCCCGGGCGGTGAACGAGAACGGCTCCATAGGCGCCAGCTCGTAACGTGACAGCTCCGGCTGGTGCTCGAAGAGGAACTTTCCCTCGCGGGTCTCCCGGTCATAGGCATAGAACGGCACCGGGCCGGTGTCGTTGGTGAAGCCGACCAGCCACACCCGGTCGTCGTCATCCCCGTCGCCGCCGGCCGGGTCACCCGGGTGCAGCGCGCGGATGGCGGCCAGGTCGGGCTCGCACGCGGGATCCAGCGCCAGGTAGTGCGATCGTTCCTTGAGGAAGATGACGATCTGCGGCTCCCTGGTATCGGGGTGCAGCCGCACCCCGGTCACGTCGGCCTCCGGGTCCTCGGCCAGTACCTGCGCCGCGCCGCTGGCCAGGTCGATACGGACGAGCCGGCTGGTGTTGGCGCCGACCGAGCTCATCGCCAGCAGCGAGCCACCGTCCGCGCTGAACGCTATCGGCTGGCTGGTCAGCGCGTCCTCGGCGGCGATGGTCAGCAGCGGGCGCCAGTCCTGGCCGGCGCCGTCGCGGATCATGACCACCACGCCCCCGTCGGGCTGCGGGGCGATGCCGCACCGGACGACCAGCTCAGCGTCGGCGACCCAGCCGACGAAGCCCGGATTCTCCACCTCCTTGACCAGCTCGCCGCTGACCAGGTCGAGCCGGTAGACGTCATGGAGCTGCGGGTTGTCGCGGTTGAGCCCGACCAAGATCTCGGTCGGGAACTTCTTCTCGGTGGCAATGATCTCCGCCCGGACGCCCTCGAAGGGGGTGAGGTCGCGCCGCTGCATGGTCGCCAGGTCGACGTCGTGCAGCCGCCAGTTCTCGTCGCCGCCGGTGTCCTGCAGGTAGAGCAGGTGCCGCCCGTCGTGCGCCCAGGCGAACATGCGGATGCCGCGGTCGGTGTCGTCGGTGACCACGCGGGCCGCGGCCCAGTCGGCGCCGTCCGGCCCCACCGGGGTGGTCCACACGTTGAGCACCCCCTCGTGCGGGGCGATCCAGGCCAGCGTGCTGGCATCCGGGCTGATGCGCGGGCTGATGCGTTCCGGGTTCCCGAACAGGACACGCCGGGGGATGAGTTCGGCCATGGGCCATGCCTACCATGCGCGGACGGGTCTTCCGTACCGTCGGCCGCGCGGCCCCCCGCCGAGGTCCACGGATGCGCAGTATCGGCCACAGGGGCAGTGCCCAGCCCGCTCCCCAGGCACTAACTTTGGATCATGGCGAGGCATAGGGTCGCCTCGCGGCGTGGCCGCCGGCCGGGCTCGGCGGGCGGTGATGTGGCGCCCGCCGGCAGGGACGATGTCCTGGACCGGCTGCGGCAAGCCGTGGACGGGGCCGTGGCCGGGCGCGGGCTCATGGTGCTGCTCACCGGAGAGGCGGGCATCGGCAAGACGACCATGCTCAGGGAGGCCGCCCGGTACGCCGAGGGCACCGGCGCCCGCCCTGCGTGGGGGTGGGGCTGGCCGGGCGAGGGCGCGCCCGGGTACTGGCCCTGGATACAGGTGCTGCGGGCGCTCGGCCTCGATGCCCGGCTGTCCCGTGACGTGCTGGGGACGGCCGCGGAGGACGCGCCCGCGTCGGCCCGTTTCCAGCTGTTCGACGAGGTGACCTCGCTCCTGCTCGCGGAGTCCCGGATCCAGCCGGTCGTCGTCTTCCTCGATGACCTGCATGCGGCCGACGAGCCGTCGCTGTTGCTGCTGGACTTCCTGGTGCGGCGCCTGCCAGCGGGCGCCATGTCGGTCATCGGCACCTACCGTGGCCCCGACCCCGGCCCGGCGCTGGCGGCCGTAGCCACCCGCGCCACGGTGCTGCCGCTCACCGGGCTGCCGGTCGAGGCCGTCGCCCTCCTCGTTGCGAATGTCCTCGGCGAGCAGCCGGGCGCCGGGGTCGCCGCCGATGTCCACCGGCGTACCGGCGGCAACCCGTTCTTTGTGCAGCAGGTGTCGTGGCTGCTGAAAGAGGGGCAGGAGGGGATCCCGCCCGGCGTGCGCGAGGCACTGGCGGAAAGGTTCGCCAGCCTTGCCGCTGCCTGTGTGGCCGCGCTGGGCGCCGCGGCCGTCATCGGGCTCCGGTTCCGCGCAGACCTGGTGACGCGGGCGATGGCGCAGCCCCCGGAACTGGTCGCCGAGGCGCTCGCGGAGGCTGCGCGGGCGGGCGTGCTCACCGGGGACGCGCCCGGCGCCTACTCGTTCGCACACGACCTTTTCCGCGAGTACGCCTACCAGCGCCTGCCCGCCGCCGAGCGGGCGCGGCTGCATCTGCGCACCGCCGCTGAGCTGGAAGCCGACCGGGCCCGTGGCGCGGACGTCCCGCTCGCCGAGCTCGCCGGGCACTTCGTGCAGGCCGACCCCGCCTCGGCCAGAGCGTACGAGTACTCGGCCGCGGCTGCCCGTGAGGCCGATAACCGCCTGGCCTACGAGGAGGCGGCACACCACTGGGAGCGGGCGCTTGCCGCGGCCGGCGACAGCCCGCAGGCCAGGACCGAGACGCTGCTCGAGCTGGCCCAGGCACGCTGGCGCATGGGTGCGGGGGAGGCGGCGGGGGAGGCCTACCTGGCCGCGGCTGGCCTGGCCCGGCGCGACGGCGATGTCCGGGGGCTGGCGCACGCCGCCCTCGGCCTGCACACGCTCGGCCGGCGCATCTGGTGGCCGCCCGACCAGCTGGTCGCCGTGCTGTCGGAGGCCCTGCAGGCCGTCACCACCGCCGGTGCCGGCGACCGCGGCGCCGCCGTGCTCCGGCTGCGCCTGGCGGCAAGCCTCGCACGCGTGCTCGCCTGGCACGGGATCGATCTGCCGCGAGCACGGGCGCTGGCGGCCGAGGCGGTAGCCCAGGCCCGGGTGATCGGGGACCTTCCCGCGCTCGCGGCATGCCTGATGGCCCAGCACAACGCGATCTGGGCGCCGGGAACGGCCGCCGAGCGGCGAGCCGTGGCCGCCGAGGTGGCCGCGCTGGCCGGGAAGACCGGCGACCCCGAGCTTCTGCTCGAGGCTCGCCTGCTGGCAGCGACGGACCTGCTGGAACTCGCCGACCCGGCGTTCCGCGCCGAGCTGGATGAGTTCGCCAGGCTCGCCGACGCTACCCGCCAGCCGCGCTTCCGGTACGCCGCGCTGGTCAGGCGCGCGATGCTGACCCTGCTGGGCGGCCGCTTCGCCGAGGCCCAGCGGCTGATCGGCCAGGCGGCCGCGCTCGGCGAGGAATGCGGTGAGCCAGGCGCCCGTGACGTTGCACAGGACCAGGACTGGGACCTGCGCGCCGGCCAGGGCCGCCTCGGCGAACTGGCCGGCATGCTTCCGGAGATGATTCCGGACCCGGATTCAGCGCAGGCACGCGGGTTGCGCGCGGCCGCGCTGCTCGCCGCCGGCGACCGGATCCAGGCGGCGCAGCTGGTCTCGCTCATGTCCGAGAGCAGCCTGGAGTCGCTGCCGCGCAATCACCAGTTCCTGCTCGGTGCCGCCTTTGCCTCGGAGCTGGCCGCGGGGCTGGGCATGAGCCCGGCTGCCGAGCACCTGTACCAGGCCCTGCTGCCGTTCGCCGACCAGACCGTGGTGTCCGGTGCCGCGATCTCCTTCCGGGGGTCGGTCGCACACCATCTGGGCGTGCTCGCGGCAGCCCTCGGCCGGGCCGGTGAGGCGACCGCACACCTGGAGAGCGCCCTCGCCGCCCACGAGCGGCTCGGCGCCCTGCCGTGGGCCCTGCGCAGCCGGTACGAACTGGCCCGGCTGCGGCTGGCCGAGCCACAGCAGCGCGACGCGGCGGCAGCCGCGCTTGCCGAAGTCGGGCGCGAGGCACAGCGGCTGGGCATGGCCGGGCTCGCCCGCGACGCTCAGGCCGAAGCCGCCACGGCCGGCGCCGCCGGGCCCGGCGGCGCCCAGGCGGGCGGGGCCCCACTGGTCACCGGGGTGTTCAGGCGGGAGGGCGCCCTGTGGACGCTGAGCTATGAGGGGGTGACAGTGCGGATGCGTGACGCTAAAGGGCTTGCCGACCTCGCGGCGCTGCTCGCCGTTCCCGGCCGCGAGATCCCAGCCGCCGGTCTGGTGGCGGCGGCCGGCAGCGGCGGCCTCGGCCGGGCGGACCTGCAACTGGGGGCGGACGAGATGCTCGACGAGACGGCCCGGCGCCAGATCCGCCAGCGGCTGGCGGATCTGGACGAGGAGATCGCCGAGGCGGATGCCTGGGCTGACCCGGAACGGGCCAGCCGCGCCCGGGCCGAGCGCGACGCACTGGTCAGCGAGGTCGCCAGCGCGACCGGCCTCGCGGGACGTGCCCGCCGGCTGGGGGACCAGCCGGAACGGGCCCGCAAGGCGGTCACGGCCCGGATACGCGACGTGATCACCCGGATCGAGCGCGTGCACCCGCAGCTCGGCGCACATCTGCGGGCGACGGTAACGACCGGGACGCGCTGCAGCTACTCCCCGCCGACGCCGGCCTCCTGGCAGCTCTAGCCGGCCAGCGCGGTGAGCATGCGCACGAGCTCGGCGCGCAGTTCCCCCCACGGGAACTCGGCGTGGCCAGGGTTGTCATCATCGGGCAGGTGCCCGGGATCGAGGATGACCCTGACCCCGCACTCGCGAAGCGTTGAGATGCTGCGCCCGAACGCCGGATGGCGGGCAAGGGCCGCGTTCGGCCACGGCACGGTGACGATCGGCAGGCCCAGGCCGGTCGCCTCGTTGAGCAGCCCGAGCGCCAGCGTGTCGCTGATCCC
>DAITAE010000015.1:16600-19672 GCA_036824445.1 Streptosporangiaceae bacterium
CGGCAAGCGCACGCCAAGATCGAGTTTGTGCGCCGGGCTGCCCTCCTGGATGCGACCGATACCGGGCAGGCCAGGGAGAATGCGCGTTGATGACCGCCAAGTCCACGACCCCGGCCGCGCTCACTTGGAGCGGCGTCACGACGCGGCGGATGGCCCGTCACGCGCTGGCCGAGCCGGCTGCGGACCTGAGCCCGGCCGGCATCGCCGGCGTGCTGTGCGGCGCGCACGCTCAGGTGCTCAGTGCCGCCGAACTCTCGATCGGGCGGCGCATCGCCGGGGTGACCCGCGCCGACGTGCAGCGCGCGCTGTGGGAGGAGCGCGCGCTGGTCAAGACGTTCGGCCCGCGCGGCACCATCCACCTGCTGCCCACCGCCGACCTGCCGATGTGGACCGGCGCGCTGTCGGCCCTGCCGTCCTCGGTGCCGACGCATCCGGAGGGAGTCCGTTTCACCCCCGAACAGGCGGACGAGGTTATCGCGGCCATTGGCGGCGCGCTGGCGGACAGCGAACTGACCGTCGACGAGCTGACCGAGGCGATCGCGGATCGCGCCGGCCCGTGGGCCGTCGAGCGGACGATGGACGCGTTCCAGGACAGGTGGCCGCGCTGGCGCCAGCTCACGAGCACGGCCGCGCACCGCGGGATGCTGTGCTTCGGGCCGGACCGGGGCCGCAGGGTGACCTACACCAACCCGCACCGCTGGCTGCCCGGACTCCGCCCCATGGACGGAGAGGCGGCCCTTCGCACGCTCGTCACGCGCTACCTGTACGCGTACGGCCCGGCCACGCCGCAGCACTTCGCCAAGTGGCTCGGCATCCCGGCACGGTACTCCGCCGGGCTGTTCGGCAAGCTGGCCGGTGAGCTGGCGTACGTCGAGCTGGACGGCGACCCGGGATGGACCGTCGCCGGCGACACCGGGACGCCGTCCCAGCCGCACCGGGGAATCCGCCTGCTGCCCTATTTCGACGCCTACGTCGTCGCGGGCCAGCCCCGGGAACGGCTGTACCCCGGCGCGGCCGCCACCCGCGCGCTCACCCCGACGGGCCAGGCCGGAAACTACCCGGTCCTGCTCGTCGACGGCGTGGTCGGCGGGGTGTGGCACCAGCGGCGCTCCGGCCGCAAGCTCGCCATCACCGTGGAACCGCTCCGTGAGCTGACCGCGCCGCAACGGCGGCAGCTCGACGACGAGATCAGCCTTGTGGGCGCGGTCATGCAGGCGACGCCGACGCTGACGGTGGGCACCGTGACGGCCGGCGCGCACGCGTAAGCGAGCGAACCATCCGGCGGCGGGCGCCGCGGCCTGGCCGGGTGGGATGCTGGAGGGGTGACTGTGACCGCTCGTGTGGAACATGTCGGGAGCCTGCTGCGCCCGCCGTACTTGCGCGACGCCAGGGCCGCCCTCTCGCGGGGTGAGATGGCGCCGGCCGAGTTCAAGGTGGCCGAGGACCGCGCCGTACGGGAGGCCGTCGCGCTGCAGGATGAGCTGAACCTGCCGGTCGTCAACGACGGGGAGATGCGGCGCGAGTCGTTTCAGGCCGAGCTGACCGCGGCGTGCGACGGGTTCAGCGGGGTCGGCCTCGATGCCTGGCTGTGGGGGGCGTGGCATTCCGATCAGGTGGGTGACGCGACCATCGAACGGCCCGCGGACCTGGCGGTGACCGCCCCGCTGCGCAAGCGCCGCAACCTCGCCGCCGAGGAATTCACGTTCTTGCGTGGCTGCACCGTCCGGCAGGCGAAGGTCACGCTGCCCAGCCCGACGTTGTTCGCCAACCTGTGGTCGCCCGAGAAGTCGGCGGGCGCCTACCGGAGCCTGGACGCGTTCATGACGGACGTGGTCGAGGTCCTGCGCGACGAGGTCCGGGAGCTGGTACGGCTGGGATGCACCTACATCCAGCTGGACGCTCCGCATTATCCGCTGCTCATCGACCCGGCCTGGCGCGCGTTCTACGAGTCACGTGGGTGGCCGATGCAGCGCTGGCTTTCGTACGGGGTCGAGCTGGACAACGCGGTGATCGAAGCCGGACGCCCGGCCACGTTCGGCTTCCACCTGTGCCGGGGCAACCAGCTCAGCCGCTGGCTGGTGGCCGGCGGCTATGACCCGATCGCCGGTCCGGTCTTCGGCAGCATTCACGCGGACCGGCTGCTGCTCGAATACGACGACGAGCGCTCGGGCACCTTTGACGCTCTCGACCTGGTGCCCGACGACAAGGTGGTCGTGCTGGGCCTGGTGACCACGAAAACGTCCCGGGTCGAATCCGCGCAGGACCTTGCGGCACGGCTGAAGCAGGCTGGCACCCGCATCGGATCGGACCGGATGGCGATCAGCCCGCAGTGCGGCTTCGCTACCTCGGCGGCCGGCAATGCGATCACCCCGGAAGCACAGCGCGCCAAGCTCGCCCTCCTGGTCCGGGTCGCGCAGGACGTGCTGGGACCCTGAGCGCACGCTCTTGCCGCTCCGGGCCATGGCCGGGCCACGGTCAGCAGGGGCGGGCCCCGGGCCCCGATAGCGTGTTCGCATGGCATCGACCGACAAGATCGAGGCGTTCCTGGCTGAGCCGCGCAACGTCGTCATCGCCGGGATCCGCCGCGACGGCAGCCCGCACCTGAGCCCCAACTGGTTCTACTGGGACGGCCAGCGGTTCTATGTATCGACCACACGGCACCGGGCCAAGTACGCGATCTTCCGCCGGGACAGCAGGGCGGAATTGCTCGTGGACGACTGCACGGGCTACCGCGCCCTGCTGGTCCGGGGCACGGTGGAGATCCGGGAGGACATCGCCGCCGAGCTGCCCCGCTTCCGCGCAATCCGCAACAAGCACGCGATGGCCGTGCTGGGCGACGAGGAGCATCTGCGTGCGCTGACGGCGGAGGGCCGGGTGCTGCTGGCCATCACCCCGAGCGGGCCGCCGTCCAGCTGGAGGTGCTGGGGCCTGGACTGACGGCTCGGGCAGCAGGCATTGCGCTGCCCGGCAAGCTTCCGCTTCCGGGCCGGTCGAGACTTTGCGGCGGGGGAGAGGCGGGTTGCCGTGCACGATACCCGCAGGCCGGGCACGTCACGTCGGCACCTCGATCGC
>DAITAE010000859.1:0-1572 GCA_036824445.1 Streptosporangiaceae bacterium
CCGGCAGGACGAAGCGCTCGGTGTCCCAGAAGGTGTGCCCGTCGTAGCCGGGCCCGGTCAGGCCCTTCGCCGGGATCGGGCGGTTCTCGCCGCGGGCACCGGCCTGCAGCACGTGGAAGAGCCCGAACCGCACCGCCTGCTGGACCTCGGCGTCCCCGTCGATCTCCACGTCGGCGCGGTGCCAGAAGTCGTCAAGGTACTCACGCTGCTCGGCGAGCAGGCCGTCCCAGCCCGTCTGCTTGGCCCCGCTCAGCGCCGCCCATACCTGGTCCCGGACCGCGGGCAGCGACCGGGTGCCCGACCACCCGTACGCGACGAGCTTGGTCAGCCGCAGCCGCTGCCCCGGCTTCACCACGGCGGTCGCCGTGACCACGCCGCCGTCGGGAAACGCCCGGGACTCGACGTGCACGTTGGGCCCGTCGATCAGGTGATCCATCGCGGCGCCGATGCGCAGCTCGCTCTGCCTGGTCCGGTGCACGAGAATCACGGCCGTCCCCTGGGCGTCCTGATCCTCCTGCTCGAGCGGGTGCTCGAGCAGGGCCCCGAGACGGGGATCGCCGCCCAGGGATGGCAGTTGCTCGTTCGCGAGAAGCTCGGACTGCAGCGCGATCCGCATGGGGCTCTCCAGGGGCTCCACCTCGTACCGGATCGCGGCGATCGCACGCTGGGTGAACGACACTATCCGGGTGGACGAGACCCGGACCGCTCCTCCGGCCGGAGACACCCATTCGGCCTGGCGGCTGAGCGCACCCGCACGGAAGTCCAGGCTGCGCTCGTGGGAGCGGAGCTCGCCGTAGCGGACGTCGAAGGGCTCATCGTCGACGAACAGCCTGATCAGCTTGCCGTTGGTGACGTTGAGGATGGTCTGCCCGGACTCCGGCAGGCCGTACGACGCCTCGGCATAGGGCAGCGGCCGCACTTCATAGAACCCGTTGAGGTAGGTCCCCGGCAGGGCGTGAGGCTCGCCCTCGTCCAGGTTCGCTCGCCAGCCAAGGTGGCCGTTCGACAGCGCGAACACCGATTCGGCCTGGGCCATCATGTCCAGGTCCAGCTCGGTCTCCCGCAAGCACCAGGGCTCTACGGTGAATCTCTTGCTCTTGATCATGAGTGGTCCAGCAGTTCAGCGAGATCGGCCACGACGATGTCCGCGCCGTGCTTCTTCAGGGCATCCGCCTGCCCGGTGCGATCAACCCCGACGACAAAACGGAACCTGCCGGCCCGGCCCGCTTCCACACCGGCCAGCGCGTCCTCGAAGACGGCAGCCGCCTGCGGTCCCAGCCCGAGGGCTTGCGCCGCCGCCAGGAAGGTATCCGGAGCCGGCTTTCCCCGAAGGTGCTCACGCCCGGCCACGACGCCGTCGATCCGCGCCTCGAACAGATCCTCGATGCCCGCGGCGATGAGCACGTCACGGCAGTTGGCGCTGGACGACACGACGGCGCGGCGCAGGCCCGCGTCCCGGGCGGCCCGGACGTAGCGGACCGAGCTTTCGTACGCCTCCACGCCGTCCTCGCGTATCCGCCGCAGCACGATCTCGTTCTTGCGGGTGCCGAGGCCGTGGATGGTCTCCGCGCT
>DAITAE010000860.1:0-1572 GCA_036824445.1 Streptosporangiaceae bacterium
GGACGAACCGAGAGATCGCGTCGGCGATGTTCGTGACAGAGAACACCGTGCAAACCCATGTCCGGCACGTCTTCCAGAAGCTCGGCGTGAGATCGCGTACCGAACTGGCGGTTCAGTTCCTTTCCGAGACGGCCGGCACGGCATCGCCCCCCAGCCTTCCGGAGGAGCGCAGCAGCGCCGATACCGGCAGCAAGCCGGGCCCTGGCTCATAACGCGTGCGCTGCATTTTGAACGTCACTGGTTCGGGGGATTCCTCCGTCTCCACGCGGCACTACCGTGAGGCCTAATGCTTTGGGGGCGTTTTTGGGCGCGGGGGTGTGCTGTTGTCGCGGGAGCCCCAGAAGTAACGCCCGGATGCCCCGCGGAAGGAGGCCGAGGTGCTCATGTACCTGCTGGAGCGCCACGCGCCAGATGTGACCATTAAGCGCCTCTGTAAAACAACGGCAAAATTAGGGTGGTGATATCGGCAAGCGACTGGTTGTTGCAGGCGTCTTTGGCGCCTGGCCGTGCCGGTACTCGTAGCGACCTTGCTGCACGGTTCGTGGGCGAACCGCTGGTTACCCGCGGATGGGGGATGGATTCATGCTCTGGCGGAAGACATGCCGTTCGAAGCGAAGACGTTAGCGCCTTCCGGGGCTGACCCGGAGGCATTGCACGGCGCGTTTGAGGACGCGGCCGCGGGCGGGGTTGCTGTTCTCGAGGCGCCCTCGGGGCATGTGCTCGCCGAAGGGCTGACGTCAGCCTTACTGCGGGCCGGTCGAGATCCGCTTTGGCTCCGCCTGGGCCCAGAGGATCGTGATCCGGGAACCTTCCTGGTGTCGCTTGTCTCGGCGGCTCAGCGGTCTGGCGGCGGCGGCGTAGGCCAGGCCACGCTCGAGCTGATGCGGGCACGGCCCGGACCTGTGTATGGGTGGCCGCCACTCTTCGCCCAGCTGGCCCGCGAGCTGCGCGGCGGCATGGCGGGCCGGGGCGCGCTGGTGCTGGAAGACGCTCATCACGTATGGACTGGCAGCCCAACCCCGTCCCTCGTGAGCGCGAACCTTCTGCCGGAACTCGAAGGGACCGCGCCGTGCGTGATACTTGCCCACCGCGTCACGCCGACCAATGGCACCTGGAACGGCAGGTGGCGATCCGCCAGCGAGTTGCGTTTGCCGCCCCGGGCTGTGGAGCGGGTGCTCGATGACTATGCGCCGGCCCTGACGCAACGGGCACGCGACCGGGCGGTCGCGCTTATCGGCGGGCGGGCGGCGGTCGTGGCCGGGCTCCGCGGCGTCCGCGTGTCGACGGATGCCGGCCTGGAACCACTGCTTCACGGGGTGACCAGCTGGGAGGCGTTGCTTGCGCGGCTTGCGCAAGTCCTGCTGGCCGATGTCGGCGGACAGGCCCGCCGTTGGCTGGCGCTGGCGGCGCGGATGGGATACGCACATCTGGTCGCAGCCCCGATCTTGCTGCAGAGAAGCACGTCGCCGCTGGGCCATGGTTTCAGCATCTCGAGAACGGCTGGGCGCGCGTCCGTACCTGCTGGCGGGAGCCGCTGCGGGCGGTGCTTGGCCGCCGCGCCGAGCCGGGCCG
>DAITAE010000372.1:0-5049 GCA_036824445.1 Streptosporangiaceae bacterium
CCACCGCCGCGTCACCATCGCCGAGCCTGGTGGCGGCACCCTAACCGGCTCGGCGGCGGTGACCACGCCGCTCCCACGCCCACCGCAGCGCCAGCATCGCCGGGCCTGGCGGCGGCACCCTAGGTGCTATGCGTCGGCCTCGGCGCGGAGCAGCGCGGCCGCCGCGGTCATGGCGGTCAGCTTGCCGAAGGCCGAATCGCGGGGCAGGTACTTCATTCCGCAGTCCGGCGCGAGCACGACGCGCTCGGCGGGCACATACGGCAGCGCCCGGCGCACCCGGGCCGCCACCTCCTCGGCGCTCTCCACCGTATGGTCGCCGAGGTTGAGCACCCCCAGAATGATCGTCTTGCCGTCCAGGTCAGCCAGCACCGAGCAGTCCAGCCCGGACTGGGCCGTCTCGATCGACACCTGGTCGCAGTCCGCGGCGGCGAGTTCGGGCAGGAACGAGTAGCCCTCGGGGCGGTCGTGGATGATCGCCGCGTACCCGAAACACAGGTGCACGGCGGTGGTCCCGGTCACGCCCGCCAGCGCCCGGTTGATCACCTTGACGCCATAGCGGCGCGCCTCGTCCGGGCGTGCCTGCAGGTAGGGCTCGTCCAGTTGGACGATGTCGGCCCCCGCAGCGAACAGATCCCGTACCTCTTCGTTGACCGCCTCGGCATACCCGAAGGCGAGATCCTCGGTGCTGGCGTAGTGATCGTTCTGCGCCTGCTGCGCCATGGTGAACGGGCCGGGGACCGTCATCTTGACTGTTCTGCGGGTGTTCGCGCGCAGGAACGCCACGTCCTCCACCTCGACCGCGTGGCGCCGCCGGATCGGCCCGGTGACCCGCGGCACCGGGTTCGGGTGGCCACTGCGGTCGAGCGCGGTGCCGGGATTGTCGATGTCGACCCCGTCCAGCGCGGTGGCGAAACGGTTCGAGTAACTCTCCCGGCACATCTCCCCGTCGGTCAGGATGTCCAGGCCGGCCTGCTCCTGCGCCCGGATCGCGAGCAGGGTGGCGTCCCGCTGCGCCTCCGCCAGGTATGCCGGGTCGACCCGCCACAGCTCGCGGGCCCGGACCCGGGGCGGGAACCGGTGCCGGAGGCGTTCCCGGTCGATCAGCCAGTCGGGTTGCGGGTAGCTGCCGACGAGTGAGGTGGGAAAGAGCATGTCGGATCTCCAGAAGGCTCGGGTGGTGGGCCGCGGCGGCTTGACGCCCGCCGGCTCCGGTAGGCAGGCCGCGCCACCCCGTCACGATATGCCCGGCTCGGGATGAACGCCGAGGATCTCGGTAGTCACGCGTCGCCTGGTGACGCTCAGCGGCCCGAGCCCGGACAGGGCCGTGGTGACCTGGTCCGCCAGCCCAGGCCGGGCCGAGATCGTCTCCGCCAGCCCGATGGTGCCCACCCCGGCCAGCCAGGAGGGCTCGACCTGGCCCGCGTCGCCGATGACGTGGGCCTTGGCGCGGCCGGCCCGGGCCAGCCCGGCGAGCAGGCGGGTGTCCGGCTCGTCTTCGGTGCCGAGCACCAGGACCAGATCGCTCGCGGCGGCTACCGCGCGGATCGTCTCCTTCCGGTCGGAAGCGGCGTAGCAGAACCCGTCCGGGTCCGGCCCGCGCAGCGCCGGGAACCGCGACCGCAGCGCGGCGCTCACCGGTGCCGCTTCCTCGACCGGGATGCCCGGCTGCAGCACGTAGGAGACGCGCCGGGGGTCAGAGACCCGCACCGCGCTCACACCCGCGGGGCTCTCGGTCGTAACGGTATGGTCCGGTGCCTGGCCGGCAATCCCGGCCGCCGCCGCATGGCCGCGAGGGCCGATGACGACCACCTGATCACCGCGTTCGACGAAACGCCGGGTTTCCGCGTGCACGGCCGTCACCAGCGGGCAGGTCGCATCGACGGTCCGCAGGCCACGCCGCGCCGCCTCGTCCAGCACCGCGGGCGGGACCCCGTGCGCCGGGATCACCAGCGTGGAACCATCCGGGACGTCATCCAGCGAGGAAACGAAGATGGCCCCGGAAGCCACCAGGTCGTCGCGTGCCTGCTCGCTCGCGGCCAGCCAGCCGTATACGTGGACAGGGCCGTCGGTGAACATGACGGTTTCCCGTGCCTGCTCCAGCGCCCGCACCGCACCCTCGCACCAGGGGCTGATGCTACCCAGCAGGCGACGCGTGCCGACCGTGGCGGACCATTCCTCCACGGCGGCGCGGGCGGCCGCCGCCGCGAGCCCGTCCACCGCATTGGCCGCGGCAGCGATC
The DNA here is from genome assembly GCA_036824445.1 of Streptosporangiaceae bacterium. Lineage (GTDB taxonomy): Bacteria > Actinomycetota > Actinomycetes > Streptosporangiales > Streptosporangiaceae > UBA9676. Next base: position 2,240 of record DAITAE010000372.1, read on the forward strand.
CCGGTGGCCGCACCCTCGCCCTGGAGCGCGGACATGACGAACAGGACGGCGCCGTCGTCCGACTGCGACGCCTCCGCATAGTGGGGCACTGGCCCGTAGCGGGTGGGAATGCCGCGGCGTTCCAGCACGCCCCCGACCAGGGGTGCCGCGGGACAGGGCAGCAGGCCACGCGCCGGGTCGCCGATCTCGGTCGCCACCATCACCTCGCCGGGCGCCACGGTGGTACCCGGCGCCAGGCATCTGCGCGCCAAGGGCCGACTCATGTGGCCCACCCCCATCTTGCCTGTTCAGCCTCGCGCCGCATTACTCGGTGCTATCTAAGCCACCCTAAGTACTGGCTGTGCGCAGACACGCGGGGCCCATCCTGCTTCGCCGCCCGCCCGCCGTCAGGAGTCAGGGAAGTCGGTGCGGCCCTGCTGCTCGGCCAGGAACCGCTCGAATTGCGCTCCGAGTTCCTCGGCGGTCGGCATGTTCTCCACCTCGTCGGCGAGCAAGCCCTCCCGGCCGGCGGCATCGACGAACGCGTCGTACTGCTGCTCCAGCGCCTGGACCAGTTCGGTGATCTCGTCGGACGCCTCCACCTGGCGGCCGATCTCCTCGTCGGTCCGCTGGGCCGCCTCCCGCAGCGCCTCGTCGGGCAGGGACAGGCCGGTCGCGCGGGTCACCGATTCCAGCAGGGCCACCGCGGCCGCAGGGTAGGCGGCCTGCGCGAGGTAATGAGGGACGTGGACGGCGAACCCGACGGCGGCCCGGTCCTGTTCGCCGAGGCGGAACTCCAGCAGGGATGCCACGCTCCCCGGCACCTGCAGCCGGTCAACGATCGGCCGGGAGCCGACGACCAGCTCGGGCTTTGTCCCGTGGGCGGTGACGCCCAGCGGCCGGGTGTGCGGGACGCCCATGGGGATGCCGTGGAACCCCACGGCCAGTTCTGCCCCGATCCGGGTGGTCACCGACTGCACGGCGGTGGTGAAGCGCTCCCACTCATGATCGGGTTCCGGCCCGGTCAGCAGCAGGAACGGCGTCCCGGTTGCGTCGCGCGTGAGGTGGACAGCCAGCTCTGGCGCCTCGTACTCCTCCCAGTGGTCCTTGTCGAACGTCATCGGGGGCCGGCGGGACCGGTAGTCGATCAGGCGGTCCACGTCGAACGTCACCACCGTCTCGTGCTCCAGGCTGCCAAGAAGGTGCGCGGTGAGCAGCCGGCCGGCCGCGCCCGCGTCGATGAATCCGTCCAGGTAGTGGAGCAGCACGGCTCCGTCCAACACCGGCGCGCCGGGGCCCACCTCGTAGAGGTCTCCCGCATCTCGCACCATGATCACAGCCTCCTACGCCATCGGGCCCTTCACGTCGTAGTAACCAGCGTATGGCGGCCATCCATCCCGCTGGCCGCGGGGAACTGTGCGCCAACGGTACCCGCACTACGCGGAGATCACTGCCTGCGCCCGGGCGGCCTTGACGGCCGCAGAGAGCGTGGCGATGTCATAGGCGCCGTAATGCCGCTGGCCGTTGATGAAGAACGTGGGCGTGCCGGACACGCTGGACAGGTCGGCCGAGTCAACGTCTTCGGCCACCCGCGCCGAGCCGACGCGCTTGCGCAGGTCACCAGCGAACCGCTCGCGGTCCAGCCCGATCTCTCCGGCATAACGCACGAGGTCGGCCGGCCGTAGCGCGTCCTGGTGATCGAGGAGGGCGTCATGCATTTCCCAGAACGCGCCCTGCTCCCCAGCGGCCTCCGCCGCCTCGGCGGCAAGCTGGGCGTGCGAGTGGACGTCGGTGAGCGGGAGGTGACGCCAGACGTAGCGGACGTCGCCGAAGTCGGCGAGCAGCTCCCGGACGGCCGGTTCTGCTCTGCCGCAGTACGGGCATTCGAAGTCGCCGTACTCGACGACCGTGACCGGCGACTCGCGTGGGCCGCGGATGTGATCGCGATCGGGATCCACCGGCACGGCGAGATCCAGGATCACCGATGACGTGCCGAGCAGCGCCCGGAGGCGGGCCCGCTTGGGGAGCAGCTCGGTCGCCCGGAACACGGCCCAGGTGAGGAGCGCCGCGCACACTCCCGCGGTCAGCACCCCGACCTTCGCCTCCGCCAGGTCCGGGCCGGTGAATGCGAGGGACGCGATGAGCAGGGACACGGTGAACCCGATGCCGGCGATGGTCCCGGCACCGAGGATCGACGCCCAGCCCGCGGGCGGCCGGAGCCGCCCCTTGCTGACCTTGGTGACCAGGTACGAGACGCCGGCAATGCCCAGCGGCTTGCCGACCACGTACCCGGCCACGATGCCGAGGGTGACCGGCGAGGTGAAGGCGCGGGCGAGGAACGGGCCGCTGATCTGGACGCCCGCGTTGGCCAGCGCGAACAGCGGCACGATGACGTAGCTCGTCCAGGGATGGAAGATCTCCTGCAGCCGGTCGTTGGGCGAGATCGACGTTGAGAGACTGACGCTGGCAACCCGGGCCAGTTCCGGCGTCGGCTGCTCCCGGAACATCCGGAACTGTTCTGTGGCGACTTCCAGGTCACCGCGCGCGGCCGGGTAGGCCTGCGCGAGCAGGCCCATCACCAGGCCGACCACGATCGGGTCGACACCGGACTTCATGAACGCCACCCACGCCACCAGCCCCAGCGCCAGGTACACCACGCCGCGCCGGACCCCGAACGCCCGGACCGCCAGCACCACGCCGATGATGGCCAGCCCGGCCAGCAGGGCGGGGAGCGAGATGTTGTGGCTGTAGAAGATCGCGATGATCGCGAGCGCGGCCAGGTCGTCCACGACGGCGAACGTGAGCAGGAAGGTCCGCATCCGGTCCGGGGC
>DAITAE010000373.1:0-5047 GCA_036824445.1 Streptosporangiaceae bacterium
GATGTTGCCGAACCTGTCCAGCTGCGCCGCGCCGAGGAACCCGACGTCGATCCGGCCCGGCTGCAGCCAGTAGTTGAAGATCTCGGGCACGCTCACCACGGCATCGGCGGTCTCGGCGAGCACCCCGTCGCCAATCGACAGCGGCAGCCAGCCGGGCTTGGCGCCGATCGTGCCCGACTCGTAGATCAGCACCAGGTTAGGGGCATGGGTGGCCCGGGCGAGGTTGGCCGCCGCGCTGGGCAGGCCGATGCCCACGAAACAGGTCATGCCGTCGCGCAGGGTCCGGGCGGCACAGGCGGTCATCATCTGGTCGGAGGTGAACGTGCCGCCCTCGGTCACAGCGGTGCCGGACGCGCTCATGATCCCGATCCGTCCTCGCTCTTCGCCCTTGCCGTTCCGGCAAGGGCGAAGACGTCGGTTTCCAGCCACCGCCGGAAGCTCGCCCGCTCCCGGCTGATGGCGTCCCAGGCGACGTAGAAGTCGTTGTCGCGCTGGGAGTAGCCGAGCGCGTAGGAGGGATGCGCCCCGCCCGGCACCCGCGCGATGTAGTCGATCGTCCAGCCCGGCAGCACGATCGCGCCCGGCTGCGGGCGCAGCTCGGGCACGATCTCCTCGACGGTGACCACCGCGCGCCGTGCGCTGAGCACCGCCTCCTTCTGCACTCCGGTGATCCCCCACAGCTGGACGTTGCCCGCCCGGTCGGCATGCTGCGCGTGGATCACCGCCACGTCGGGGTTGAGCGCCGCCACGGCGGTCAGCGTCTCCCCGGTGAACGGGCAGGTGATCGGCCGCACAGACGGCTGGCCGTCCAGCCCGGGCAGGCCCTCCAGGCCGGTGCCGCGGTATCCCCGCAGCACCGCGAAGGGAACCCCGGAGGCGCCGGCGACGTACCGGTTAGCCATGCCCGCGTGGCTGTGCTCCTCCAGCTTGAGCGGCCCCGGCCAGCGGTTCTCCACCGCGTCGCGAAACCTGTGCAGCGACCCCACTCCGGGGTTCCCGCCCCATGAGAAGATCAGCTTGCTCGCGCACCCGGCCCCGATGAGCTGGTCATAGATCACGTCCGGGGTCATCCGGATCAAGGTGAGATCGCGACGCCGCTGCCTGATGACCTCGTGCCCGGCCGCGAACGGGATGAGGTGCGTGAACCCCTCCATCGCCACGGCGTCGCCGTCACGGATGGCCGCGGCCACGGCGTCCGTAAGTGACACGATCTCCGCCATTCCCTCCCCCGCCCTCTCCCTTTCACCAAGGTCATTGTGACGATCTGGTTTGGACGCAATCAGCACAATCGTGCGGGATACGGACACTGTATCGAGGGGATGCCGGGATCGGTAGCTGGCCCGGCCCCACTCATCCGGCTTCCGCCATTACCTGCTGGGCCACGGCAAACGCCCGGTTGACGGCCGGTATGCCCGCGTAGATGCCCACGTGAAGGAACACTTCGGCGATCTGGTCCGGGGTGAGCCCGTTCCGCAGGGCGGCCCGCACGTGCATGGCCAGTTCCGTTTCCTGCCGCAGCACGACCAGCGCGGTCAGCGTGAGCATGCTGCGCTCGGCCCGGGACAGGCCGGGCCTGGACCAGACCTCACCCCACGCATACCGGGTGATGAAGTCCTGGAAGTCCCCGGTGAACGCGGTCGTCCCGGCCACGGCCCGGTCGACGTGGGCGTCGCCGAGCACCTCCCGGCGGACCGTCATCCCCTGCGCCGCGCGTGTCGCGTCGTCCATGCTGGCCTCCGGTGCCGGTGGCGGGTGCATCCGGGCAGGAACACTACCCATCCCGCGGGCGGGCAAGCGCGGCCGCACGGTGCGCGGCCAGCGCGGCATCGGTGAACTCGCCGGCCGCTCCGAGGTAACTGGCGGGGTCAAGCGCGGCGTCGATCTGGGTGGTGGTGATGCCCGCCTGGTCGAGCCGCCGGCGCACGTCGGGGACGCCCAGCAGGGCCTCGCGCAACGTGCTCTCGCCGTCGGCCGCCCGGGCGCTGGCCTGCGCGATCAGGTCGTGCGCGGCGACGGCGCCGACGGCCGGGGCAAGCAGCCCGGCCACCCGCTCGGCGAGCGGGAGCCCGCGCGCGGAGTCGAGGTTGGCCCTCATCCGCGCCGGGTCCACACGCAGCCCGGCGAGCAGGTCCGCCCCCCACGACGCGGCGGAACCGGTGAGCCTGAGCAGGTCCGCGAACGGCTCCCATTCGCTGTGCCAGGCCCCGGCCGCCCGCTGGTGCTCCTGCTCGGCGGCGGCAGCCAGGGTGGCGAGCAGCCCCGGCACCCGGCGTGTGCAGCCCAGGACGGCGATCGCGGCGACCGGGTTGCGCTTGTGCGGCATCGCCGACGAGCCTCCCCGCCGGGCGTTCTCTCCCCCGGCCGTTTCGCTCGCTGCGCTCCCCTCGCCCTCCACGCCCCGCACGTCCCCCACGCCCCCCACGTCCCCCACGTCCCCCTCGCGCACCTCTGCCACCTCGGACTGCGCGAGCAGGGTCACGTCCCTGGCGATCTTGCCGAGCGCGGCGGCGGCGCAGGCGCACGAGGCGGCCACCTCCACGATCCGCAGCCGGTCGGTGTGCCAGGGCAGCACCGGCAGCGGCAGGCCAAGTTCCTCGGCGAGCAGCGCGGCGACCCGGGGGCCATCGGCGCCCAGGGAGGACAGGGTGCCCGCGGCGCCGCCGAACTGCACCGCAAGGCGCCCGGCCCGCACGCGGTCCAGGTTCGCGCGCGCTTCGTCCAGGCCGGTCAGCCAGCCGGCCGCGACCAGGCCGAAGGTCACGGGGACCGCCTGCTGCAGCAGGGTCCGGCCGATCATCACCGTGTCGCGGTGCGCTGCGGCGAGCCCGGCGGCGGCGTCCGCGGCCGCCGACACATCCGCCACGATCGCCGCGAGCGCGCGCCGGGCGAGCAGCATGGCGGCGGTGTCGATGATGTCCTGGCTCGTCGCGCCCCTGTGCACGGCCGCCGCCGCGGCCGCGGGCACGCTCCGGGTCAGCGCCCGGACCAGCGCGGGCACGGGGTTGCCCGTGAGGGCGGCCCGGCGGCCGAGGTCAGCCGCATCGATGGTGCCCGCGTTCGCCGCCTGGGTCACCGCCGCGCCGGCGCCCGCCGGGGCCAGCCCGGCCCGTTCCAGCGCCCGGGCCAGTGCGGCCTCGGTGTCCAGCATGGCCGCCAGCCACGCCTGATCCCCGGTGTCAACGTCGCCACGGCCGAACACACCGCTGAAGAGCCCCCGCTCAGCCATGACCGGAGCCCGGCCGGTGACGGGCGGTGCGGCTTCCATCAGCGCTCACGCCTGCGTCCGCTCCGTCCGGTCTTCGTACGTCACGGCCGGTACACCGGTCCCGGCCGGTTGCTGGCCGCGCGCACAACCAGGCCGACCAGCAGCCCGAACACGAAGCCGAACACATGCGCGACGTAAGCCACCCCGCCGGGGCTGGCGGGGCCGATCGAGTAGGCCCACTGCAATACGAACCACAGCCCGAGCACCAGCCAGGCCGGGATACGCAGCGGTATGAAGAAGAGGAACGGGACCAGGCTCCAGACCCGCGCCCTGGGGTAGAGCACGATGTACGCCCCGAGCACGCCGGCGATCGCGCCGGACGCCCCGACCAGCGGCTGCACCGAGCCCGAGTTCATGGCGGCGAAAGCGTAGGTGGCGACGTACCCGGACGCCAGGTAGAAGATCAGGTACAACACCCTGCCGAAGCGGTCTTCGATGTTGTTGCCGAAGATCAGCAGGAAGAGCATGTTGCCGAGCAGGTGCAGCCAGCCGGCGTGCACGAACATCGCGTAGAGCACCGACAGCGGCGGGATCTTGTGGTAGGACGGCCGCCCGACCAGGCAGGCCGGTCCCTGTGCGGTGCCCACCTCGCCGCCGGTCGGCACCTCCCGCAGCTGCTGGTCCGTGATCAGCTCGCGCGGGATCGCCCCGTATCGCTCGTAGAACGCCTGCTGCTGGCAGACGGTGGCCGCTGAGGAGGCCGTGCCGGGCAGCCCGCCCGGCGTGAACAGCAGCAGCACCAGCACGTTGGCTGCTATCAGCGCGTAGGTGACCCAGGGGGTCCGGCGGACCGGGTTGATGTCATGGACGGGGATCACCATAAGGACATGGTGCCAGGCCGGGCGTGGTCACCGGCTATTAACAACCCCTGTTGCCGGCCGGACCGGAGAAGTGCGCGCGAAGGCCGGGCCGTGGAACCCGTGCGGACCGGCCTACTCCAGGCCCGGTGGCTTCGGCGCCGGTCCCCACGGCGGCCCGCCGGAGACCTTCGGCGCGGTGATCACGGGCACCGCCACGGTGGCATGCCTGGCCGCATACCCGCCGTTGCTGGGCCCGCCGAAGGCGGGGGCCGCAGGCGCAGGGACCGCGGGCGCAGGGACCGCGGGCGCGGCGACCGGGGGCGCGAGGGTCCGTGGCCGCCTGACCGGCAGCGGCTGGGGGGCCGGGGCGGTTGGCGCCGACGGGGGCGGCTCGGGCTGGTCGAGCACGGGCTGTTCCTGTGAATCCGCGAGCTCGGGTGGCACCCGGATGACCGCGTAGATGAACAGCACCAGCAGCAGGGCCAGGAAGAGCACAAGGAAGAAGATGCCCTTGTCGGTCATGGTTCCGCTCATGGCTCCGCTCCCTGTGTTGGCCGGACCAGGGTACTCAGTTTCATGGTCTGCGGCGTCGTTTGGGCCGCTGTTCGTGGATGAAATCGTTTGGGCGTTGCTAACGTCGGGTCTATGACCACGCACTCGCCAGCCGCCGGCGGCCCCGATCTGCCCCAGCAGCGCCGCCTCGTCACCGAGATTCCCGGACCCGCCTCCCGCGAGCTGCTCGCACGGCGCGAGAGCGCGGTCGCACGCGGCGTCAGCAACATACTGCCCGTGTTCATCACCGCCGCCGGCGGCGGCGTGCTTGTGGACGCCGACGGCAACTCCCTCATCGACTTCGGGTCCGGCATCGCCGTGGTCTCGGTCGGCAACAGCGCGCCGCGGGTCGCCGAGCGGGTCCGCGAGCAGGCGGCCAGGTTCACCCACACCTGCTTCATGGTCACGCCCTACGAGGGGTATGTCGCCG
>DAITAE010000374.1:0-5041 GCA_036824445.1 Streptosporangiaceae bacterium
ACCATGGTGATCGGAGCCGCAGTCGCCCTCGCGGCCCGATCCAGGGCACCCGACCTGCGCGGCAGTCCTCGCGGTACCCGGCAAGACCCGGCGCGCTGACCGCCTCAGCACCCCAGGCGATACCCGGCGTCACAGATCGCCAGCGTTAGCGGCCAGGCAGCGGTGGGGCCCGCCGCGATACTAATGAGCGCGCTTGGGTGAAGATCGAGGGAACCCGGGCCGACCATCAGGTGCAGTCACACCGAAGCCATCTGGCACCGGAGGCGGTCGCGGAAGCTTGATCTGTCCTTACAGCGGGCGGCCTGGCGGAAGCTGGCGATGCTGGATGCGGCGGAGACGCTGGCGGACCTGGCAGTGCCGCCCGGGAACCGGCTGGAGAAGCTGGCCGGAGATCGTACCGGGCAGCACAGCATCCGGCGTCGTTCTGGACGCAGAAAGCTGGCAGTAAGCCTCACGGACAGACTCTCGGTATCACGCGGGTTCGACGTAGTGGAGAGGCTCGTTGAACAGGCGAGGGATCTCGCCTGCGGCTGGTACTGGGTCCGCTGGGCCGTCGGCGGGGAGCACTGCAAGTTCTTCGCCACCAAGAACCGGTCGCGATCGGCGGCGGATGTCGGCTCGGGCGGGCCCACGCTGGATGGCTGCGGGAACTCGCCGCCGGCGATCAGGTCGCGGTAAAACTGCCGGACACGCAGGGGCTGCGGGGTCGCGCCCTCATGGGCCTGACGTCCCAGGCGGAACGTGCGGCGCGGCGTCAATCGGGCTTCCCGGGTCTTACTCTGCTTAGTTTCAGGATCCGCTCTTATCCTGTATGTAAACCTGTTCTCTGCGTGGGGTAATGGATCGCGAGCCTGCTGGTGTCACGGACGCCGAGCCGCGCCCGGCGGCGGCCCGCCGCCAGCGCCGTCGTCGCGCGGCCGTCGTCGTGGTCGCGGTTGTCTTGGCAGCGGTGGTAGCGGTGACCGTGGTGCTCGCGACCGGCCGCGTGGTGATCAGCAATGCCAGTCCCGCCGCGACGCCCAGACCCACCGCGACCGCGAGCCCGTCGGTGTCGGCCATCTACCAGCGTGTCAGGCCGTCCGTGGTCGTCATCCGCACCAACCACGACCTCGGCTCCGGGGTGATCGTGGCGGATGACGGCACGATCGTCACCGCGAACCACGTCATCGCAGGCGCCACCCGGATCACGGTCACGTACTTCGACGGCGCTACGACGTCGGCGGCCGTCGTCGCCGCCGATCCCAAGCTGGACGTCGCGGTGCTCAGACCGGCATCGCTGCCGGAGGTCGTCGTACCGGCGGCTCTCGGCGGTGGTGCCGATGTGGGAGCGCCGGTGGTCGCGGTCGGCAACCCGCTCGGCCTGGCCGACAGCGTGTCCGCCGGTGTGGTCTCCGGCCTCAACCGGACCGCGCAGACTGTCGACGGTACCTACTCCGGGCTCATCCAGTTCGACGCGTCGGTCAACCCCGGAAGCTCCGGCGGCGCGCTGCTCGACGCGCGGGGCTTGGTCATAGGCATCGTCGTCTCGATCGCCAACCCGGCACACGAGGACGCCTTCGCCGGCATCGGGTTCGCGGTGCCCATCGGCGCAGCGCTCGGCGGCGGAAGCGGTACCGAGCCCGGGCAAGGACCTCAGATATGACCGCCGAACCACCCCGGAGGGGCAGATGAGCCAGGCCAGTTCCGCGAACCCGCTCGAGAGCGTGCTGTTCGAGGTCAAGCGCACCATCGTCGGCCAGGACGTGCTGCTGGAGCGGATGGCGGTCGCCCTGCTGTCCGGCGGGCACCTGCTCGTGGAGGGGGTGCCTGGCCTGGCCAAGACGCTCGCCGTGAAATCACTAGCATCGGCGGTCGGCGGGCAGTTTCAGCGCATTCAGTTCACCCCCGATCTGGTGCCCGCCGACCTGACCGGTACGCGGGTCTACCACCAGCACACCGGCGAGTTCGAGACTCAGCGCGGCCCAGTCTTCGCGAACTTGCTGCTGGCCGACGAGATCAACCGTGCTCCCGCCAAGGTGCAGAGCGCTCTGCTCGAGGTTATGCAGGAGCACCAGGTCACGATCGGCCGCGAGACCTTCCAGGTACCCGAGCCGTTCCTGGTCATGGCGACGCAGAACCCGATCGAGTCGGAGGGCACCTATCCGCTGCCGGAGGCGCAGGTCGACCGGTTCATGATGAAGGTCCTCGTCAGCTACCCCAGCTCCCCCGAGGAGCACGCCATCGTCGACCGCGCGCTGCGCCCCGCCGAGCCGATCCGGGCGATGCTGACACCCGCCGACCTGATCCGGATGCAGGAGAGCGTGCAGCAGTTGTACGTCGACCCCGCGATCACCGACTACGCCGTCCGCCTGGTAACCGCGACCCGCCTGCCGGGCCTGGTCGGGCTGGACGAGACGAAGCGGTACGTGACGTATGGTGCCAGCCCTCGGGCCTCCATCGCCCTCGTGGTAGGCGGCCGGGCGCTGGCGTTCCTGCGGGGCCGCGATTACGTGCTGCCATACGACGTCAGCGAGCTCGCCGCGGACGTGCTGCGGCACCGCGTCGTGCTGTCGTACGAGGCACTCGCCGACGACGTCAGCGCCGACAACATCATCGCCCGGGTGCTGGACGCCGTGCCCGAGCCCGAGGTCGTCCTGCAAGGCCGGTGAGCCCATGCGCACCGTCCCCGAACGACTCCTGCTCCGCCTGGAATGGCGGGTTGTCCGCCGCCTGGAGGGACGGGTACAGGGCGGCTACCGCACCGCGCACCGCGGGTCCGGGACCGATCTGGCCGGCCTGCGCGGCTACGTCGAAGCCGACGACGCGCGGCATATCGACTGGAACGTCACAGCCCGCCTGGGCGAGCCGCACCTGCGCATGTTCAATGAGGACCGCGAGCTCACCGCGTGGCTGGTGCTCGACCGCTCGGCGTCCATGGCAGTGGGCGCGCCGGGCCGCGGGAAGCATGACGTGCTCGCCGAGCTGGCCCTCGTACTGGCGCGGCTGTTTAGCCGGGGCGGGAACCGCGTCGGGGCGCTGTTCTACGACACCGGGATGGTGCGCGTGGTGCCGCCCGGGACGGGCCGTCGGCACGTCCTGCGCATCGGCGCCGAACTCGCGCGCACCGCCGACGCCCGGCGCGGCAGCACAACCGATCTCGCTGCCATGCTCGACGCGGTAGCGCGGCTCGCCCGGCGCCGCAGCCTCATCGTCGCTGTGTCCGACTTCATCGGCGGAGGCGACTGGGAGCGCTCCCTGCTGCGGCTCACCCCGCGCCACGAGGTTGTCGCCCTTCGCGTCATCGACGCCGCCGACGATGAGCTGCCCGACGCCGGGCTGATCGTCGTGGAGGACGCCGAGACCGGGGAGCAGCTTGTCGTCGACTCCGGCGACCCGCTGCTTCGGGCGCGCTTCCGGGCGGGCGCTGGCGATCGCGATGCCCGGCTGGACGCCGGCATGCGCCGGGCGGGGGTGTCCCTGCACCGCATCAGCACCGCGGATGACCTCGCCGACTCGCTCATCGAGGTCGTCACCCGAACCCATCGCAGGCGCGCATGACACTCGCTTCTCCCGCCCTGCTCGCCGTCGGCCTGCTCGTCGCCGTGGCCCTGGGCTGTGGCGTCGTCGCCGTCTCCCGGCGGCGGGCCGCGGCGCTGGCGGCGGCCGGCGTTGCTGGGCCAGGCCGCGCTCGGCAGGCAGGGGTGTGGCTGACGATCGCGGGCATCGCGGTGCTCGCCATCGCCGTCGCTGGCCCGGCGGCATCGCTCCCGGTGCCCCGCGCGTCCGGGACCGTCATCCTCGCCATGGACGTGTCCAACAGCATGGGCGCCAAGGACGTCGTCCCAAACCGGCTGGCGGCCGCGCAGCGGGCGGCGCGGTCGTTCATCGCGGCGCAGCCAGACAGCATCAACATCGGCGTCGTCGCCTTCGAGCAGGGCGCGCTCGTCACCAACCGGCCAAGACGCGACCACGCTGAGGCGGCGGCGGCGATCGGGCGCCTGAGGGTTTCCGGCGGAACCTCGCTGGGGTCGGCCATCATCGCCTCGCTGTCCGCGATTACGGGCAAGGCGATCTCCGTGAGACGCGACGGCACGATACCTGGCATCGGCTACTGGCCGTCGGCGACGATCGTGATCTTCTCCGACGGCCAGGATGAGGGCGCGGCCGGCGCGACGGCCAGAGCGACCGCAGCCGCCGAGAAGGCGGGCGTGCGCATCGACACCGTCGGCGTTGGCACCACCGCAGGGACCACCGTTGACGTTGACGGCTATCATCTGTTCACTGCGCTTCACCCCAGCGCCCTGAAGTCGATCGCGCAGGCCACCCGCGGCGCGTACTACCCCGCCTCGGATGCCAGCCAGTTGGACGGCATCGCCTCGACGATCAAGCTGCGGCTCACGATCACGAGCCAGCGGCTGCCGCTCGCGGGTGCATTCATTGCCCTGGCCCTAGTGCTTCTCGCCGCAGGCTCCGTTCTCACCGTTGTCAGATCGGGGCGGGTGGTCTGAATGTCGCTGTCCTGGCCATGGGCACTGCTAGCCCTCCTGGCCATCCCGCTGGTGGTCGCGGCCTGGTGGTTGACGCGGCGCCGGCGCCGCCGCGGAGCGGTGCGCGTGACCTCGATCGCGCTCGTCCGTGCGTCCCTTCCCGGCCGCAACCGTTGGCGCAGGCTCATTCCCGCGGCGCTGCTGCTGCTCGGGCTGGCTGTGCTCGGCGTCGGCGCCGCGCGCCCGCAGGCAACCGTACGGGTCCCGTCGTCGTCCGGTACGATCATGCTCGCCCTCGACGTCTCGGGCTCCATGTGCTCCACCGACGTGAGCCCGAACCGCCTAACCGCCGCCGAGCACGCGGCCAGTGCCTTCATCAGGTCCGAGGCAGGCGGGCCGCGTATCGGCCTCGTCCCGTTCGCGGGAACCGCCGGGGTCCTTGTACCCCCCACCGCTGATTCGGGCGCGCTGCTGCATGCCCTGGGCGGCCTGTACACCTCGCAGGGCACCGCGATCGGCCAGGGCATCCTGACCTCGCTCGACGCCATCGCGCAGGTCGACCCCTCCGTCGCGCC
>DAITAE010000861.1:0-1566 GCA_036824445.1 Streptosporangiaceae bacterium
ACCGCGGCCGGCGTCGCGGCGGTCGGCGTGAACAGCCTCGCGGGCGCCATCATGCACGGCGTGCTCATCGTGGTCTTCTTCGTACTCGCCGGTCACGACCTGACGAAGGCGTTCAAGCTGCCCTCCAGCAGCAAGATCTTGCTGATCCTCGCAGTGATCCTCGCCGTGATCGGCATCATCCTCGCCTCCCGGCCCGGCCGCCGCTGGGCGAGGAAGACGCTGGTGCCCGGGCTGCGCTCCGCGGCGGTCAGCCTCAGGCGCGTCGCGAAAAGCCCGGTGAAGCTTGGATTGCTGTTTGGCGGCTCGGCGCTCATCACGCTGGCCTACATCGCCGCGCTCGTGGCCTCGCTCGAGGCGTTCACCACCGCTCCCAGCCTGGTCCTGGTCGGTGCCGTGTACCTGGGGGCCGCGGCGCTGGCAGCGGCCGCGCCCACGCCCGGCGGCCTCGGGGCAATCGAGGCGGCACTTGTCGCGGGGCTGACCGGCGTCGGCGTGCCGGCCGGGCCCGCCGTCTCGGCCGTCTTGCTCTACCGGCTGGCGACATACTGGCTCCCGGTATTGCCGGGCTGGCTGTCGTTCCGCTTCCTCCAGCGGCGGGAATACGTGTGACCGCCGGCGCATGCCGCCCGCAACGGACCGCGGAGCGGCGGGTCTCTGCCGCGGGTCGGGGGCCAGGGGCCGGACAGTCACGGCGTGAGCCTGGGGGGCCGCACCCCCAGACCGACGAGCCCGAGCCGGGGAAGCGGCGCGAGGCTGGCGCCAGACGTTCTGCGTCCGCTTTGGGTGTTGGTGCGATCATCGCTGGGGCGGCGCGTGCGGGCAGGCGAGGCGGGTGGCGGGTTCTTGCCGTTTCCGTGGTCGTGTCCGTTCTCACCGCGGCGGCAGAGGTCGTCGCCGACGTTTTCGCCGACCAGACCAGCTTGCCCCTATCGCTGCTGACCGCCTTGAGCGCCTCGGGAGTGGTCCTTTTGGGGACGGTGTTCCTGTCGGGATTCCTCAGCAGGCTGGTCCGCGAGGTGGAAGGCGGCAGCGAACGCGCCTCGGTGTGGACGGTCTTGCGGACCCTGCCGTGGGGCCGGCTGATCGGGGCGGATCTGCTGGTAGGCCTGCTCGTGGTTGTCGGGCTGGTCGCGCTGGTGATCCCCGGGCTGGCCGCGATCGTCTTCTTCGCGGTCGTCGGGCCGGTGATCGAGATCGAGAACAGGCCGGTCATCGCGGCATTGCGCCGGTCGGCGCACCTCGTCCGCCAGCACTTCTGGGCGGTAGCGCTGCTCGTGGTGCTGCCGCTGGCGGTGGCGACCGGGATCTTCGATTTGGTCGCCCCTCACCCGGACAGCCTGTGGGCAGTTCTGGAGATCCTCGCGATCCGGGGGCTGGCTGAGGCGCTGGTCGAGGCGGCGATCGGCCTGATACTGGTGGAACTTTGCTACCGGCTCATCGCCCTGGACCGCGCGCACGAACCCGGCCAGGAATGAGGCCCGGCCCGCGGGCGTTGGCCCCCGTATCTACGGCGGCGGCCTGGTGCCTGCACCAGGAGCCGCTCTCCCTGCTGGGGCTCGCCACTGC
>DAITAE010000375.1:0-5021 GCA_036824445.1 Streptosporangiaceae bacterium
GCGAACTCGACGCCGTGGTACTGGCCCGCGCCGGGCTGGAGCGGATCGGGCGCCTTGACCTGATCACCGAGGTCTTCGAGCCGGACGAGATGGTCCCCGCGCCCGGGCAGGGCGCGCTGGCCGTCGAATGCCCGGACACCGATCCCGGGCTGGTCGAGTTGCTCGCCCGTGTGGACGATCCAGACAGCCGTGCGGCCGCGACCGCGGAGCGGGCGGTGCTGGCCGAACTCCAGGCCGGCTGCCACGCACCGGTCGGCGCCTACGCGGTGGCCACCGACATGCTGCGCCTGACGGCAGTCGTCATCCCCGATGACGGCGCCCCGCCGGTCAGCGCGAGCGCGGCCGCCACTGCCGGGGAAGCCGCACGCATCGGACGTGAGGTCGCTCGTGAATTGCTCCGCCGTGGCGCGGGAAGGTACGTGGCGGGTACGGCCGCACACACGAGCAACGGGGACGATGCCCAGTGAATCCCACACCCGCGACCAAGAAGACCGCGGCTGCCCCTGGTCCGAAGTCGCGCACGGGCGCCCCGCCGGCCGCCACCGGGCTCGTCGCCTTCGTCGGCGCCGGGCCGGGGGAGGAAGGGCTGCTGACGCTGCGCGCGGCTGAGCTGCTGTCCCGGGCGGACCTGGTGGTCGGCAAGCCGGAACTGACCGGCCCGCTGGCTCACCGGCTGCACGAGCAGGCGGCCGTCGCGGACGAGGCCGACCCCGACGCCGACGCCAGGACGCTCATCAAGGCTGCGAACGCCGGCCAGCTGGCGGTCCGCATGTTCTCCGGCGACCCGTTCCTGTTCGGCCAGGCGTCCAGGCAAGCGGACGCATGCGCCAGGGCACGGGTCCCAGTGGAGATCGTCCCCGGCGTGCCCTCCGCCACCGGGGTCCCCGCCTTCGCGGGCATCCCGCTGACCACCGATACCGGTGGCCTGCGGGTGGTGCATGCGTCCGACATCAGCCAGCTTGACGGGCCCACACCCGAAAGCCTGGTGGTGCTCGGCGCCGAAGCCGGACCGGTCGACATCGCCAAGATGCTCATGGCCACCGGATGGGCGGATACCACCCCGATCGCCCTCACCTGGAACGGCACCACCACCGACCAGCGCACGGTGGTCGGCAGGCTGGGGTCGGTCGCCGCCGACCTCAAGGCGGCCGGGGTGAGCGTGCTGACCGAGCCCGGGCCCGCCCTGGCAGTTGTCGGCGAGGCCGCCGCTCATGAGGGCCTGTCCTGGTTCGAGAGCAAGCCGCTCTTCGGCTGGCGGGTGCTCGTGCCGCGGACGAAGGAGCAGGCAGCGTCGCTGTCGGACCGGCTGCGCTCCTACGGCGCGGTGCCACAGGAGGTGCCGACGATCGCCGTCGAGCCGCCACGCACCCCGCAGCAGATGGAACGGGCGGTCAAGGGCCTGGTCACCGGCCGGTACCAGTGGATCGCGTTCACGTCGGTGAACGCGGTCCGTGCGGTCAGGGAGAAGCTGGAGGAGTACGGCCGGGACGCGCGCGCGTTCGCCGGGGTCAAGGTGGCCGCGGTGGGCGAGCAGACCTCCGCCGCGCTCGGCCGGTTCGGCATCAAACCCGACCTCGTGCCGGGCGAGGAACAATCGAGCGAGGGACTGGCGGCGGCCTGGCCGCCCTACGACGATGTGCTCGATCCGATCAACCGAGTGCTGCTGCCCAGGGCCGACATCGCTACCGAGACGCTGGTCGCCAGGCTCACCGATCTGGGCTGGGAAGCTGAGGACGTCACCGCCTACCGCACGGTGCGGGCGGCACCGCCGCCGGCGCCGGTCCGCGAGGCGATCAAGGGCGGCGGGTTCGACGCGGTCCTGTTCACATCCTCCTCAACGGTGCGGAACCTGATCGGCATCGCCGGGAAGCCGCATGCCGTCACGGTCATCGCGGTGATCGGGCCGCAGACCGCGCAGACCGCTGCCGAGTACGGGCTGCGGGTGGACGTGAAGGCGCCGAAGCCGTCGGCCATGGCCCTCGCCGAGGCGCTGGCCGAGCATGGTGCCCGCCTCCGCGAGACGGCCATCGCGGCCGGTGAGCCGGTTCGCAAGCCCAGCGAGCGGCGGCGGGGCGGGCGCCGCCGGCTCCGATGAAGGTGTGAGCGCCCGCTCCGCCGGGCGCGCCGGTGACCGGCCATATCGGGTCGGCGCCAGCGGGAGGTGACTGCCATGACCGGGTTCCCTGCCGTCCGTCCCCGCAGGCTGCGCCGGACGGCGGCGCTGCGGCGGCTGGCCGCGACCACCAGCGTGCACGGCTCAGACCTGGTGCTCCCGCTCTTCGTCAAGGAGGGGATCGCCGAGCCGGTGCCGGTCCCGTCCATGCCCGGCGTGGTCCAGCACACCAGGGACAGTCTGCGCAAGGCCGCGGTGGAGGCGGCGGAAGCCGGAGTGGGTGGGCTGATCTTGTTCGGAATCCCGGCGGCCAAAGACGGTGACGGCTCCGCCGCCGATGACCCTCGTGGCATCATCCAGGTGGCCCTGCGCGACGTCGTGGCGGAGGTGGGCGACTCCGTGGTGACCATGGCCGACCTGTGCCTGTGCGAGTACACCGACCACGGTCATTGCGGAGTGCTGACCGCGGCGGGCGGTGTGGACAACGATGCCACGCTGGACCGGTACGCGGCGATCGCGGTCGCGCAGGCGGACGCCGGGGCGCAGGTGGTGGCGCCGAGCGGGATGATGGATGGGCAGGTCGGGGCGATCCGGTCGGCGCTCGACCGGGCCGGCCGCCAGGACGTCGTGATCTGCGCTTACGCGGCGAAGTACGCCTCGTCCTTCTACGGGCCGTTCCGCGACGCCGCCGAGGGGGCACCGCGGTTCGGCGACAGAGCCACCTACCAGCAGGACCCGGCCGCCGGGGACGCCATCCGGGAGATCCTGCTCGACGTGGACGAGGGCGCCGACATCGTGATGGTGAAGCCCGCGCTGCCGTACCTGGATGTGATCGCCCAGGCCGCCGCGGCGGCACCGGTGCCCGTCGCCGCCTACCAGGTCAGCGGGGAGTACGCGATGGCGGAGGCGGCGGCGGCGAACGGCTGGCTGGACCGGGACCGGGTGATCATGGAGACCCTGACCGCGATCCGCCGCGCGGGCGCCAGCATCATCCTCACCTACTGGGCCGCCGAAGCCGCCCGCCGCCTAGGGCCCTAACCGCGTTTCGCCCGCAGCCACCCGCCGGTCGGGCGGTGGCCGCGCTATCCAGGAAACGACCCGTCGGCCCACGACATGTTCCGCTGCCCCGGAGCCTGGCGTGATCATGGGCTGGGTGTATACCTGATTACAGTCAGGCCATGATCACGAGTTGCGGGTACCGGAGATAGCACGAAACGGCTGATCCGTGGTCACACGGGCGAGCCGGGCGCCTTCGTTAGGTATCGTCTCGGCCTCGGCCGAGGGAACTGCCTGCGAGCGGGCGGGCACAGCCTGCATCATCGGGAGGGGACGGGATCCCGCTGGGAGCGGGAGTTGGGAGCCGACAGTCGAGGCGATGCTGCGTCGCGGCCGCCGCCGGACAGCCGGCCGGACGGCCGCCGTCGCCGTGGACTACGCCGCAGCAGGATGGCCGGTGTGCCTGGGCACCCACCCGGGTGAGGGGCTGGCCCGCCACCCGCTGCACGGCGCGGTGGCGCGCGGGCGGGTGCTTGACCCGGGCCGCGCCTGCTCCTGCGACCGGATCGGGTGCCCGGCGCCGGGCGCGCATCCCATCTCGCCCGCATGGCAGATCGAGGCGTCCAGCGATCCCGGGGAGGCCAGCCGGTGGTGGCGGGAGCAGCCGGCGGCGAACATCATTCTGGTGACCGGGCGCGTCTTCGACGTGCTCGATGTGCCGGCCATGGCCGGAACCGCCGCGCTCGGCCGGATGCAGCGAGCCGGGGTGCGGGCCGGCCCCGTGGCGGTGTCCGCGGAAGCGCTGCCCGCGGACGACCGGGCCCTGTTTTTCGTCGGCACCAGGGGTGCGCCCGCCGACGAGGACGAATGGTGGTCGTGTTACCTGGATTGTGAGCCGGACGACTTCGCGCCGGTCACGGGCCTGCGCTGGCACACCAGAGGCAGCTTCGTGGTGGCCCCCCCGTCCCGCTACGGCCGGGGGGCCGCACACTGGATCCGTGAACCGGGGGAGCGTCAGCTGCCGGACGCACTGCGGTTGCTCGAGTTTCTCGCGGACGCGTGCGACGAGTTGACGGTGTGAGAGACCCGCTGCCGGGCCCGGATCGGCCCGTGACGCCGCGGGCGCCCGCGAGGGAGGCAATCGGATGAGCGAGGGGCTGGAATCCGGCGGGCTCTTCCGCCGCGCCTGTGCCGTCATCCCGGGCGGGGTGAACTCCCCCGTCCGTGCGTTCGGCGCGGTCGGTGGGGTGCCGGTGTTCATGGCCTCCGGCCGCGGCCCCTATCTCACCGACGCCGACGGCCGGGAACTGGTCGACCTGGTCTGCTCGTGGGGGCCGATGATCCTCGGCCACGCGTACCCGGCGGTTGTCGAGGCGGTGACGGCGGCGGCCGCGCGCGGCACCTCGTTCGGCGCCGCCACCGCGGGTGAGGTCGAACTCGCCGAGGAGATCGTCGCGCGCACCCCGGTGGAGAAGGTGCGGCTGGTCAACTCCGGCACCGAGGCCACCATGTCGGCGGTGCGGCTGGCGCGGGGATTCACCGGCCGGCCGCTGGTGGTGAAGTTCGCCGGCTGCTACCACGGCCACGTGGACGCCCTGCTGGCCGCCGCCGGGTCCGGGGTCGCCACCTTCGGCCTGCCCGACACGCCGGGGGTGACCGGCGCCGCGGCGGGGGACACGGTGGTGCTCCCGTACAACGACGAGCTCGCGGTCCGGCAGGCGTTCGCCGAGCACGGCCCGCGGATCGCGGCGCTGATCACCGAGGCGTGCCCGGCGAACATGGGGGTGGTCCCGCCCGCCCAGGGCTTCAACGAGCTGCTGGCCGCGCTCTGCGGCGAGTACGGGTCACTGCTGATCATGGACGAGGTGCTGACCGGATTCCGGGTTACCAGCTCCGGCTGGTACGGCCGGGA
>DAITAE010000376.1:0-3068 GCA_036824445.1 Streptosporangiaceae bacterium
GACGGCGTCCTTGTCTTTGATACAGAACGAGCAGCACAGGGACTCAGGCCGACCGGCACCCGGCACCGCACTCCGGGAATTCGTCATGCCGTCAAGATAGCCTTGACGATGCTCCGGGGTCAAGGCAACCTTGACGCCGCCTCCGCTCACTCGCAGCTATGGACATGGCAGGGACATGGGCGGCGCTTCGCGATGAGTGTGCGTGCCGCCCACCGTCATACCTGGCATGACGTACGCACCGGTGAACGGCCTGCAGCTCTACTACGAGATCCGCGGCAGCGGGAGGCCACTCGTCCTGCTCCATGGTGGCCTGATGACCATCGATCTCAATTTCGGGCCGTTGCTCGAACCCCTTGCGGCGAGCAGGCAGGTGATCGCGGTGGAGCTCCAGGGCCACGGGCACACCGCCGACACCGACCGCGCGATGACAATCGAGGCGCTGGCCGGTGACGTCATCGCGCTGCTCGACCATCTGGTGATCGCCGATGCCGATCTCTTCGGTTTCAGCCTCGGCGGTCTCGTCGCGTACGCCGTCGCGCTCGGCGCGCCCACCCGGGTCGGCAAGCTGATCGCCGCCTCGGCGGACGCCCACCGCCCGCCCGGCCGGGAGAGCGCGCCACTCGACGACGACCGCATGCCGACGCCGGCCGACTTCCAGGCGATGCGTGACGCCTACGACGCGGTCGCTCCCGACCCAGCGCACTTCGACGAGTTCGCGGCCAGGACGTCGACAATGGTGCACGAGTTCCCTGGGTGGACCGACGAGCTGCGATCACTGCAGGCGCCGACCCTGCTGATCTTCGGCGACCGCGACTTCTCACCCTTGCCTGACGTGGTGGAGATGTTCGAACTCCTGCCGAACGCGCAACTCGCAGTGCTCCCCGGTACCACGCACGTCGGCGTGACACGGCGGCCCGGCGAGGTGTTCGCGTTGATCACGCCGTTCCTCGACGCAAGTACTGCTAGTACGCGCGGCCGAAGATGAGCCGCTTGCCGTAGTCGGACGGCTGACCGCACCGGATGCAGGTCCCCTGCTCCGGCTCGCCGTCCGCCGGGATGACGCGCGGCGTGGCGGACGTGGCGGCCTTGATGTCGTCCTCGCACTCGGCCTGGCCGCAGTGGAACGCCCGGGCCCAGCCGGTCGCGACGGCCGCGACGAATTCCTCCCAGGTGTCGACCGTGACGGTCCGCTGGTCGCGGAACTCGGTGGCCCGCCGCAGCAGCAGGTCCTGGAATGCGGTCAGCTCGAAATTCAGCCGCGCCGGGGCCGAGTCCAGCGAGACCGGCGTCTTCTCGTCGCCCAGCCGGGCGGCCATCAGCGCCGCGCCCGCGGCCAGGTCCCGCGGCCCGAGTTCCAGCCGGATCGGGACGCCGCGCATCTCCCAGTCGTTGAACTTGAAGCCAGGGGAAAGCTGGGGCCGGTCGTCCACGTGCGTTCGGATGCCGGCCAGGCGCAGCCTGCTGGCCAGCTCCCGGGCGGGCTGCAGCACCTGCTCGGCCTGCTCGCCGCGGCCGATCGGAACGATCACCACCTGGTAGGGGGCGAGCAGCGGCGGCAGGATGAGGCCCTTGTCGTCCCCGTGCGTCATGATCACTCCGCCGATCATGCGCGCGCTCATGCCCCACGACGTGGTGTGGCACAGCTCCAGCTCGCCGCTTTCCGCCGCGTACTGGATGTCGAAGGCCTTGGCGAAGTTCGTGCCCATGTAGTGCGAGGTGCCGGCCTGGAGCGCCCGCCCGTCGCGCATCATGCCCTCGACCGTGTAGGTCCGCCGGGCGCCGGGGAACCGCTCGCCTGGCGTCTTCTCGCCTGTGACCACCGGCATGGCCGCCACGTTCCTGGCCACCTGGTCGTAGAGGTCGAGCGCGAGCAGGGTCTCGCTCATGGCGTCCGCCTCGTCGGCGTGCGCGGTGTGACCCTCCTGCCACAGGAATTCGGTGGTGCGCAGGAACATTCGCGGCCGCAACTCCCAGCGGACGACGTTCGCCCACTGGTTGAGCAGCAACGGCAGATCCCGGTGCGAGCTGACCCACTTGGCCATCATCTCGCCGATGATCGTCTCCGAAGTCGGCCGGACGATCAGCGGCTCTTCGAGCTCCTTGCCGCCCGCGTGGGTGACGACCGCGAGCTCCGGCGCGAAACCCTCGACGTGCTCGGCCTCGCGCTGCAGGTAGCTCTCCGGGATCAACAGCGGGAAGTAGGCGTTGACGTGACCGGTCTCCTTGATCCGCCGGTCGATATCGGCCTGCAGCAGTTCCCACATCCGGTACCCGTAGGGGCGGATCACCATCGTGCCCCGGACCGGGCCGCGGTCCACCAACTCAGCCTTGAAGACGACCTCGTTGTACCAGGCGGAGAAGTCCTCGCTCTGCGGGGTTACTCCGCGTTCATCGTGCGCCACATCCAGAGGATAGGGGATCACGCCTGCTGGCACGGCTCGTGGCCGGGTAAGGGTCGGTGATCAAGGACTGATGGCATAGTGGCGAAGCACAGCCACGTACCCGGACTGGAGCACGTACCCGGAGTTGAGCACATGACCGACGCTGTGAGTTTTTCCCGGGACATTCGTCCTCTGTTCACCGCCATGGACATCGAGCACATGAGGCAGACGGGCGTAGCGCTGGACGACATCGCCTACATGTCCGACCCCAACCACGCCGAGAGGGTGTACCAGAAGCTCTCCAGCAAACAGATGCCCCCGCCTTACAGCGGCGAGAGCGCGTGGCCGGATGCCAACATTCAGCTCTTCCGCGACTGGATGGACGGCGGATTCCAACCATAAGAGCGGCTCGGCGGGGAACGGCGGGGCGGTGTCAGTGGGTGTCCTGCCCGGGCGCCGGGCGGGCGAGCTGACCCCTCTTCGGGAATCAAGGATTTTGCGGTGTGTCCACCAGGTCGGCAAGCAATTGCCGAACGCGCCGGGCGATGTCATCACGGATGGGACGGACTGCTGCCAGGTCGAGATCCGCAGGGTCGGGGAGATCCCAGTCTTCGTAGCGCTTGCCGGGGTAGATGGGACAGGCGTCGCCGCAGCCCATGGTGATCACGACGTCCGCGGCGCGCACCT
>DAITAE010000376.1:3168-5006 GCA_036824445.1 Streptosporangiaceae bacterium
GCGGTGACGACGGGGTTGAAGTGCGCTCCGCCGGCTTGGATGAATACCAGGATCAGGACGGCCAGGCCGAGCGCGGTCACCAGCGAGTTGACCAGCAGCCGCAGCGCTCCGTCGGTGGTGAGCCGCGTCGCGGCGATGCCGGACCCGACCACCACCGCCACCAGCAGGCCGGTGCCGGTGAACTCGGCGAGCAACCGCCGGCCGACCGCAGCGTTCACTGGCCGGGGATGGGGACGGCGACTCGCGCGAGTCCGGTTGGGGCCAGCCAGGTACCCACAATGTTGGCGGCGATGAGCGTTCGGGCGGGTGGGTCCCACAGCAGTATGGTGTCGGCCTTCGCCAGGGCCAGCAGCGCGGTCATCGAAGCGGGGCTGGGACTGACGATGTGCTGCTCGCCGTCAGCAGTCACGATCATGACCTCGAACTTGCCGTCAGCGCCGTCTGGCCCCGCGGCCCAGTTGACGTTGAGTACCTTGACCTGGCTTGTCTGCTCACTCGCTCCTGGCATGGCGATCACCGGACGGGCTTGACGGCGCGGATGATGGCAGAGTGCATGCCGGGGGCCGCCTCGGTGGTGAAGGTCACCGACGCGTCGGTGAACCCGGCCGCGGTGAGCCCGGCGACGTACTCGGTCCGTGACAGCGCCCCCGCGATGCAGCCGACATAGGAGCCAGCCGCGGCGCGATCGGCGGGCGTGAGGTGATCCTCCGCGACCACGTCCGTGATGCCGATCCGGCCACCCGGCACCAGGACGCGGAACATCTCGGTAAGCACCGCGGGCTTGTCGGTGGATAGGTTGATCACGCAGTTGGAGATCACCACGTTCATGGATGCATCGGGCAGCGGCAGCGCCTCGATCTCACCCTTGAGGAACTCCACGTTCCTGGCTCCGGCCCTGGCGGCGTTGGCGCGGGCCAGGGTGAGCATCTCGTCGGTCATGTCGACGCCGTAGGCGAACCCGGAGGGGCCGACCCGCCTGGCCGATAGCAGCACATCAATGCCGCCGCCCGAGCCCAGGTCCAGGACCCGCTCGCCCTCGTGCAGGTCGGCGACCGCGAGCGGGTTGCCGCAGCCCAGGCTGGCCAGGACCGCCTCCTCCGGCAGCCCGTCGGTCTCCCCGTCGCGGTAGAGCTTCTCGCTGAAGCCGCCGACCGCCTCCGCAGCCGTCGGCCCGTCGCTGCAGCACGAGTCCGTAGCTGAGTTGGCGCAGCACGAGGCGGTGACGCCAGCCTTGGGCTCGAGGACCACCCGGGCCGCCTCGGCGTAGCGGGACCGGACCTCCTCACGCAGGCCGGTGTTCGCCTGGTCGCTCATCCCGATCACCCCTAGGCATAGATAACTGTCGATGCCTACCCTGCCTTAGAGATAGACAGTTGTCAATGTCTGCCGCATACTGGTCAGGTGAGCACTCCCACCGCCAGCATTCAAGACAGGCCCGCACTCCCGGTGATCGACCAGGAGTGCTGTACGCCGCTGCTGCGTGAGCCGATCACTGTCAGCCAGGCCGCAGACCTGGCCCACAAGCTCAAGGCGCTGGCCGATCCGACCCGGCTGCGGCTGGTCTCGATGGTCGCCGCACACGAAGGCGGCGAGGCCTGCGTCTGCGAACTCACCGAACCGCTCGGCCTGACCCAGCCGACCATCTCCCACCACCTCAAGATCCTTGTAGATGCAGGGATCTTCAGCCGCGATAAGCGCGGCGTCTGGGCCTACTACGCCCTCGTCCCCTCAGCCATGGACGCGCTCTCCGCGGTACTGAGCACGGGCAGTCAGCCGGTCAGGGCGTGATGGACGTTCCGTAGGGCGAAGCCGGAGCGGCCCGCGCTGAGAACGACAGC
>DAITAE010000377.1:0-4999 GCA_036824445.1 Streptosporangiaceae bacterium
CGGCCGCGACCAGGTACATGCAGAAGACGGGGACCGCGGGTCCGCTGATCGTCATCGAGGTCGTGACATCACCCAGCGGGATGTCCTTGAACAGCAGATCCATGTCCGCCGCCGAGTCGATCGCCACTCCGCAGTGCCCGACTTCGCCGGCGGACCGGGGATCGTCGGAGTCCCTGCCCATCAGCGTCGGCATGTCGAAGGCAACCGAGAGCCCGGTGCCGCCGGCGTTGAGCAGCATCTTGTAGCGCTCGTTGGTCTGACGCGCGCTGCCGAACCCGGAGAACTGGCGGATCGTCCAGGCGCGCCCGCGGTACCCGGCCGGGTAAAGGCCGCGGGTGAAGGGATACTCACCGGGCCAGCCGATCCGCTCGAAGTCCGGCACCACCGCACCCGGCGGCGGGCCGTAGACCGGATCCACCTCCAAGCCGGACAGGGTGGTGAAATCCGCGTCGCGCTTGCGCGCCTGGTCATAACGGCGCTGCCAGCGCTGCCTGCCCTGCTCGGCGGCCTCGGCCTGGTCAGCCATGGAGATCCCTCCCGTGGCGCTGCACCCTTGTACGGCAGATAGTAGGACGTCCTACTATCTTGTGAGCCTCAGTCTAGCCCGGCCCACACACCGCCGAGCATCCCCGCCCGTCCCGCCGGCCGACCCGTCCCGCTGCCCGGTGCCACGCGGCGGCTGCACGACCGGGCCGGAATCCCTGCCGGGCCAGGCCAACCGTTGCGGCCACAAAACCGTCTCAGTAGTGCCGGGCATCTGCAGGGCGTGCCTGGTGACCCCGCCGGCCGGCAGAAGGTGTGGTACAACCTGTGCAATCCCAATCCACCGACGCCGTCGTCCCGGCGGGGGGCAGCGCCGCGACGCTGCTGGGCACGTGGAGCGCTCCGGCGGGGACCGTCACCCGAGGTGATGCCGTGGGCAAGTTCCGCGCCACCGACCGGGCAGCGGCAGAGGAACTGTTCAACGCCTGCTACCCCCGCCTCGCCGGCTGGGTGCGCCGGCTGGTGGATGACGACGACACCGCACACGAGATCGCGGCCGAGGCGTTCACCCGGCTGCTCGCCCGGTGGTCGTCGCTGGAGAACCCGCAGAGCTACCTCTACATGATCGCAACGAACCTGGTCCGCGACCACTGGCGCCGGACGGGACGGGAACGCCGGGCGCTGCGCGCGGTGAGCGCCGTCTCCGACGGCGATCCGGTGTTTCACCCGGCGCAGGACGTGGACGTGCGCGCGCTCATCCAGTCGCTCCCCGACCGGTTGCGCCAGCCATTCCTGCTCTATCACTACGCGGGGTTCCCGATCCGGGATGTGGCCGCGATGCTCGGCCGGCCGGAGGGGACGGTCAAAGCGGATCTCCATCAGGCCCGGTCCAGGCTACGTGCGGCGCTGGGAGAATCCCGTGCCTGAGCCGCACGACGAAGTCGACACCTGGCTAAATGTGCAGGTGAAGCCGTTGCTGCCACCGCCGGACACGTTCGAGCGCGTCAGCGGGCAGGCCCGCAGGCGCCGCCTCCGTCGCGCGGTCCTCTCGGCGGCCAGCGCCCTCGCGGTCGCCGCCCTCGCCGCCGTCGTCATCCCCCGGGTGGCGTTCCCTATGCAGGAGACCGGCCGGCATGCGAGCGCCGCCCACGTCTCGCCCACCCCCGCGGCCTCGCCGCAGCACCCCACACCGGTGGCATCCAGCCCCTCGACCATCGATGCCTCGACGGCGCGGCCGCTCCCGGCCACGCGGTCGGACCCCCCGCCGCTGTCGGTCACGTTCGTCGGGACCTCAACCGGCTGGGTGATGGGCCCGGCAGGGGCCGCCAGGCAATGTGACCGTCCGGCGGCGCCCGCCTGTATGGTGCTGCAGCGAACCGACAGCGCCAACACCAGCGCCACCAGCTGGCGCACCGTCGGCGCGCCGCCCGCGCGCGGCCCGAGCGGCCCGAGCGGCGTGAGCCAGGTCCGGTTCCTGAACCTCAGCGACGGCTGGGCGTTCGGGCCGGAGCTGTGGGCCACCCACGACGGGGGGCAGACGTGGGCGCGGATCGACACTGGCGGCTTGCGGGTGACCGCGCTGGAGGCGATGGGCGACCGCGTGTACTCGGTGTGGGCGCGCTGCACGGGGAAGGGGCCCGCCTTCGCGTCGCACTGCACCCATTTCTTCGTCTACTCCAGCAGCGCGAGCAGCGATGCGTGGTCGCCGATACCGGTCACGTCATCGGGTCTCAACATCCCGCACGTCCACAGCGCCGCGTCCCTGGTCCTGACCGGAACGAGCGTCTACCTGCTGCTTCCGGGGGGGCATCTGTTCGCCAGCACGCTGACCGGGGCGTCGTTGCCGCCGCTCGCGCCGCTAGGTCCGGTGCCCGCTCCCTGCCAGCCCGGGCCCGCCCAGCCCAGCGGCCAGCCGTCGGGTGCCCTGCTCGCCGCCAGCGGATCGGACCTGGCGCTGGTGTGCACCGGGCCGCAAGCCGGGGGCGGCCAGCGCAAGACCGTCTATACCTCCTCGCAGGCCGGGCAGGCCTGGCATCGCACGGGCACCGCGCCGAGCCCGGGCACCGCCACCTCCCTGGCCGAAAGCTCGTCCGGCACCCTGGTGCTCGCCACCAGCGTGGGCATCCAGGTATCCACCGACGGCGGCGTCACCTGGACCGCCGCCCGCGGCGCGCGGCCGGCCGAGGGCTTCGCCTACGTGGGAATGACCACCGCCACCCAGGGGGTAGCCGTACCGGCCGACCCGTCCCGCCGTGCCATCTGGTTCACGCACGACGGCGGCAGCACCTGGACAGCGTCCCGCGTCGGGGCCTGAGCGCCCCGACGCGGGCTGTGCCGGTCCCGGTAGCCACCGTAGCCACGGCGGCCCCCGCGGCCCCTGGCACCCTCGGGACACCCCCCGGCCAGGCAGCGTGATCATGAGGTTGGTGTAGTCCTAACTACATCTAGGTCATGATCATGGATCTCGCCCGGCCCGGCGGCCGGGCCGGGCTCGTCCGGCTCCGCCACGAAGTCGCCCGCCGCCAGGCGCAGCCCGCGCAGCAGCGTGAAAACCTGCCCGAGTTCGCCGACGTCGTAGCCGCCCATCCCGAACCGGGCGGTCATCAGGTCTTCGGTTGCCCGTTCCGCCGTCTTCCGGCCGCGCGCGGTGATCTCGGCTAGCGTGCCGCGGCCGTCACGAGGGTTGGGCCGGCGGACCACCATGCCCTGCTCCTCCAGCCGGTCGATGATGTTGGTGACGCTGGTGGGGTGGACCATAAGCCGCTCACCTATCACCCGCAGCGGCAGCGCCCCGCGGCGGCTGAAGGTGAGCAGGATCAGTGCCTCGTAGCGCGCGAAGGTGAGCCCGTGCGGCCGGAGCAGGCCATCGAGTTCGGCCTGCAGGAGCTGCTGCGCGCGCATGATCGAGGTCACGGCGGCCATGGCTTCCGCCGGGCCGAACCTCTGCTCCCAGATCTCGGCGGCCCGCGCGATCGGGTCGAACGGCAGGTCCAGACGCTTCGCCACATGCACACGGTACCGGCGCGGTCCCGCCGCTGACGGCACCGTCGCCGGGCCCATGCGCTCATTACCGAGGGTTGGTGGATGCCACTAGGCTGCGGCCCATGGACTGGAGCCTGCTGGGCTGCGGCACCAACGGCCATGTCACCTTCGCGCCCGACCAGCCCAAGCTCCGCGAACGGCTCAGCATAAGCACTCGCGACGGTGCCGCCTGGCGCTGCCTGCGTTGCGGCACATTCGTGACCGGCGAGCCGACCACCAGCGGCCCGGTGTCGGCGGCCCCCCGGGTGCGCCGGGGAAAGGAACTTCGCAGCGCGCTCATCCTGCGGCTGTTCGCCATCGAGCGGTTCGTGCGGGCGATCGTCTTCGGCCTGCTGGCCTACGGGATCTGGCGGTTCAAGAGCTCCCAGCTCACGATCGACCAGGCGTTCAACCGCGAACTGCCGGCACTGCGGGAGCTACTGCGCCAGCTCGGCTTCAACGTCAATCATTCCAAGCTGCTCGGCCTCATCCAGCACGCTCTCACACTCAACCCCGGCACCCTGACCTGGCTCGCGCTTGCAGCGGCGGGGTACGCGGTGATCGAGATCATCGAGGCCGTCGGGCTGTGGCTGCTGAAGCGGTGGGGTGAGTACTTCGCCATGGTGGCCACCTCGGTCGGCATCCCCTACGAAATCTACGACCTCACCACGAAGGTGACCGTGCTGCGGGTGGGGGCCTTCGTCATCAACGTGGCCCTCGTCATCTACCTGGTGGTTACCAAGCGCCTGTTCGGAGTGCGCGGCGGCAAGAAGGCCTACGAAGCCCGGCTGCGCAGCGAATCCATCCTGCAAGCGGAGATCGATGCCCTGGCGGGGGCGCCCAGCGCATCCGGCCCGCGGCCGACTGCACAGGCGCCGCGCGAGCCGACCGTCGGCGCGCGGCGCGAGCCGCCCACACGCTGACCCGATCACGCGCGGACCCTGGGCGGTGGTAGACCGTTAAGCGGACCATTCGGCGAGAACCATTTCGGCCGGGAACGGCCGCGAACCGCACGGACCGATCCACCGGCCTTTCCCTTGGCCATGGGATGCGGCACCGCAATTCCCACAATGTAGTAAAGAGAATACCAAGAGATAGTAAAGCAGTAGGCGCGGGGTCATTTGCCACGGCGTACACAATGCCTTGACTTTCGCTCCGGTCGCGGGCCAGCACCCGTACCTCGCTCGCCCATGGGCAGGTCAGCCCAGGTCAGCCTAGCTGCGGCACCGTCCAGCCAGCGCCGCGCCCCAGCGCCCCTGGGGTGAGCTCCCGGGCATCCACCGGATTACCTCATGCGGCAAGGACGGTATCTTCCGCATCGCCAGCACTCCCCTCGCTCATAACGATGCGCCCTCTCGCTCATAACGATGCACCGACACTGCAACAATCACCGATGCGCAAACTCACATTCCCTGTTACCGTCACTCGCCAGCAGATCACATGAGTGTCTGCAGCGAGAAAAGGGGAGCAGGGTAGTGAAAAGACTGCCACTAGT
>DAITAE010000862.1:0-1559 GCA_036824445.1 Streptosporangiaceae bacterium
AGATTCGGCGTA
Organism: Streptosporangiaceae bacterium; assembly: GCA_036824445.1. Classification (GTDB taxonomy): domain Bacteria; phylum Actinomycetota; class Actinomycetes; order Streptosporangiales; family Streptosporangiaceae; genus UBA9676. Next base: position 13 of record DAITAE010000862.1, read on the forward strand.
TTCAGGTCGGTGCGCACGCGCCGAATCAGATTCTGCAGGTTCGAGCCATATGTCTCCGACGGCTCCGGCCCGAAACTAGAAACATTGCTGTCGGCTTCGCCCTGCACCCACAGCATGCCGGCGACTCCGCCGACGACGAGCCCTCCTGCTCCGGCCGCGCCCACGCCACGGAGGAAATCCTTGCGTGTCACGCCGGGTTTGCTAGTTTCCATGCGACTTTCCATGCGACGACCTCCTCGGGACCTGCCAGACCGGTTCCGGGCCGACGAAAGTGATCTTTAAGCTTGACGCGGAGTGACGGCCGCCACTATCCGTCAACTGACGTATTCTCCGGCCGTAGCTGGTCGGCCCCGGGGCGTCGTGTGCCGCGGCGTTCCTAGGGAAGCGGCCGGTGAACTTCTCCACGCGGGAACCGACCGCCCCGGCGGGCCGTCCAAGTTCCCGTGATGACCACGACGCGGTGGCCTGCCCCGCGGGCCCGGTGGCTGCTGGCGGCGGCCGGCCTTGTCCTCGCGACCGCGTCCTGCGGCGTGCGCCAAGCGGTAACGGGCTCCGCGCAGCCGTCCGGCTCCGCGCGGCCGTCCGGCTCTGTGCAGGCGTCCGGCCCGGGTCGGCCGTCCGGGCCGACCGCGCTCATCTCCGGCATCGTCGCGGCCCGGCCGGGATGCCCCGTCGAGCGGCCGAGCCGCCTGTGCAAGCCCCGCCCGGTGGGCGACGTCCTGGTCGAGGCCCGGTCGCTGTCCGCCGGGGTGACCGCGAGCACCCGGACCCACGCGGACGGCCACTACTCCATGCGGCTCGGGCAGGGCCGGTACGTGCTGGTCGCGGTGACGAGGCAGGCCCTCCCACGTTGCCCGCACGTGCCGGTCTCAATCACCTCACCGGCGGCCGTGCACGCCAACATCCGCTGCGATAGCGGCATTCGCTGACGCAGCGGATGTTGGCGCCTGCACCTACTGTTACTTGAGCCGGATCTTGAGGACGCGCGTCCCCCAGTTCCGGATCCTCCCGTTCGTGGTCTGGCTCGACCTGGGCGGGATGTACTCGGTGGCCAGCCACGCGGCGTCGGTATCGCTGTCCGGCACCGCGAAGGAGTAGTCACCCCAGCGGGGCGCGTCCGCCGGGGACCGGATGTACGGCCCGGACCCCGCTGCCGCCACGGCCGTCGGCCCGAAGTTGGCGCGGCCGGCCTTCAGGAGAGCGTAGGCGGCTGCCGGGAACCGCGCCTTGCTGGTCAGGGTGAAGATGACCGCCGCGTTCCCGGCCGCGTCCGGCTGCACCGCTGGGTAGATCTGGTACCTGCCCTTGGAGGCGAGATAGCCCTGGCGGACGATCGACGCGCCGGTGATCCCTGACGCGCCGAGCGTCGGCTTCACCTGGAACCAGGCGCCGCCCGCGCGGATCGTGCCGTCGCCGCTGGGTATCACCGCCGTCGTCAGCTCACCCCAGATCGTGCCGCCGACGAACTGCGTCGACTGCATCCGGTCGTCGCCGGAGTCCAGCTTGGCGGTGGCACCCTTCTGCGGGGCCGGCGGCGGGACGGCGTA
>DAITAE010000378.1:0-4976 GCA_036824445.1 Streptosporangiaceae bacterium
GGTGGACTTCGAACCGTCCGGCAACGGCGCGCCCACCGACGTCATCCTCGACTCGAACATGATCGACCACGACACGCCGGCGGTCGCGGTGTCCATCAGCGGGATCAGCGGCCCCGACCCGGCGCGCCGGGTGAAGTTCGTCAACAACGTCGTGCGCGGCGGCACGGTGTTCTGCACCGACGTCGATGACCTGTCAATCCAGGACAACACCATCGTGAACACCGACGACCCACACCGGGTCAGCCGGATCCCGGTCCACGTCCAGCGCGGTGGGCACCGGCTAGTCGTCACCGGGAACCTGCTCGTCAACGAACACCCAGCCGCCCGCGGCATGATCGTGATCAGCGAGGTCAACAACCGGCCGGTCGACCGCGCGATGATCGCCCACAATCTGTGCTTCACCCGGGCCGGATCCGGAATCGAGGTCCGGTCCTGCGAAGACGTGACAGTCGACGGCAACCTGCTGGTCGCGACCAGCGGATGCAGCCAGGGCATCGCCGTGCAGGCCAGCAGCGTGTCCGACGTCAGCAGCGTCTCCGTCCGCGACAACGACATCACCACCGAAGATGCGGGTTCTTGGGACACCGGCATCCTGATCGGCAGCGGCGAAACGGTCCAGCACATCACCGTGACCGGCAACGCGATCGGCGGCGCGGGCACCGGAGTCCGGTTCCAAGGCGGCACCCTCCAGCAGACGCCCATCTGCGCGCTCAACCGCGTCCGCGCCGACGTCACGACCCCACTGGCCGGCCTCACCACCCTCCCCGAGCGCGCCGTCGTCGTCGCCGGTGCGGCCAGCCGAGGCGGCAACGACCCCGGCCAAGGCGCTGGCCGCGTCCTGATGGGAACAGGCAACCCCAATGACAACCAGCTCGCCGGAAACCTCGGAGACGTCTACCAGCGCGTGGACCCCGAGCCCGGCCCGAGGCTATTCGTCAAAGAAGACGACCAGACCCCCGGCACCGGCTGGACACCCAAATAGACACCCCGGCCACAACACAAGACAGCCACCCCGGCCGTACCCACCGGCCATACCTGTACCGGCCCGCACCCGCACTCAATTCAGCAGGAGCGAGCGTTGGCCGTGACTATGCAGTCGCGCAGATCGCCCTGGTCTGTCGCCGCCGTGGCCGACGGCGTCAAGCGCTAGTCGGCGCGCCTAACGGCGGCTCGGCGCGCGTTCTCGTTGACCTGCCGTGTCACTCAACGTGCTGCTGAAATAGCCGCATGGACGCTCTGAGCAGCCGGATCTTGGTGCGGCCCGGCGACCTGGACCGTAGCCGCCGCTTCTACCGCGACGTACTGGGCCTGGCCATCTACCGCGAGTTCGGCCCTCCGGACGATCCCGGGGTGGTGTTCTTCCTTGGCCCCGGCTTGCTTGAGGTCTCCGGCCACAGGCCCGGCCCTGCCGGGCAGTCGGTGATGATCTGGATGCAGGTACGGGATGTCCACGCCGAGCACACCCGGCTGGCCGCGGCCGGGGTTCCCATCATCCGGGGGCCCGTAACCGAGCCGTGGGGCTTGAGCGAGATGTGGATCCAGGACCCCGATGGCATCCAGATCGTCCTGGTCGAGGTTCCGGCCGATCACCCTCCGCCGCGACCCGCGACCGGCGTCACCACCAAGCTGACGAACTCAATGCGGCAGAAGAGTGCGTTTAGCCGGGATGCTGCCAAGGCATAGAGCGCAAATTAGGCGGGCCAGCCGGATCGTCACGCTAGGGGCCGGGCACAGCCAGCCGCTCGCCGATCGTCAGAAAAGATCCAGGTAACAGTCAGTATACCTTCAGCTTTCTCCCAGGTGTCCTGACAACCATGGAGCCAGTCGCTGCACTTGCGTGCGCGTCTGGGCCGAGCCTCAGCAAGGCCACCATTTCGCCGCTGCGGCGGCAGGCAACCTACTGCAGGCGTGTGTGTATTCCTTTGCACGTGTGATTGGGGGGATAGGGGATGTTCGCCGTCAGCAACTTGATTCAGGACGGTCTGCTGCGAGATGGGCAAGAACTGCCATCAAGGCTGGCTGCGTACTCGCTAAATAGATCGAGCGGCAGGCCGACGCGATCACCCGGCGAGTACCATGCTGGCCCATCGCCTGAATCGTCATCGGCCTGCTGGACGGTCGCCCTGTCCACAGATGGTGACCGGATCCGGCGGGATATCTGGTTCGATGGCGTCCCGTGGGATCCGGCCTGGGAAGGCTGGCAGTGTGAAGGCACTATCTGGCCGACCTGGCCGGCCGGGCCCACGGATGAGAACGCATCGCTCGGCTCTCCGCTAGCGGGAGTGCACAAGCGCTGGCGCAGGGCCAGCGACCGGCTGCGAGATTCGGCGAAGTGGATGGCTGCAGTGCTCGGCGCGGCTTTGGCCGCCGTGGTCGGCACCTCGCCGCTCGCCGTGATGAGGCAACATCACCCTGCCACGATGGCCATCGTCCCGGGACTGACGGGGCTGGTCTTTCTGGCCATCACCTTGTTCCTGGTCATGCAGGTCATGCGGCCCCAGTCGGTGTCCTACACCGACATCCAGAACGCCCCCCACCGCCGGGGCCTGCTCCAGCCGCCGTTGAGCAAGTGGCGTGAAACCGTGGAATCGCACGAAGACCTGTACCTGCCTTGCGGGGTCAAGTGCCTGACCAGCCTGCGCCAGTCGATGATCATCGAGGAAGCAACCCTGATGGCGCTGGCCCGAGCGCAGGGACATGACCCAGATGAGCAAACCAGCGAGCGGCTGCGCGAGGCCGAGACTGCGCGCGCTGCCCGGCTCTTCGAACTCCGTACCGCAGCTGCGCAGATCGTGACCATCGGAGAGTATTACAAGCTGCGGGCGCGAAGCACCCGCGCCACCTACGGCGGAATCCTCTGCGGCCTGATCGGCAGCGCAGCCATCATCGCAGCTTTCGCATGGCCCATGGCTTAACCGGCAGGCAGACAGTGCTGCCAGGAGGATCCGACCGCGGCAGATGTGGACGTTCGCGTCAAGCGCGGCCGATGCATAAACATACGGCCTCGCCGCTTCCCGGCCCGGCTCTAGTCGGGGATTGTCAACGCTGCGGCGAGCTCTTGATAACCGCACGCCGACCCGCCGTTATGGCGCTCGACTCGGCAGTGTGACCTGGTTGTCGCGTGGTTCCCGAACTGGTCGTTATGCGGCGGGCAGTTCATGCAGGCAACGAACTCAAAGCGCGAATGGCCGGTGTAGTCGTGCCCGCCCAGTAGCCTGAGCTTCCCGGCCGGTATCCGGTGGTGCCAGCCGATGTCGCCCGCCGTTGCCCGGCGCGCTCCTCCGCGGCGGTCTAGCTAGGGCGGGTCACGAGGTTGCCGTGCCCGGTGGTACCGGGGTGATGTACCTCATACACCGCGGCCCGGTCACCGTCACGGTAGCGGCGGATCGTAGCGGTCAAGCCCCCAGCCTACTGAGCGGCAAGACCACGGGAGGTTGGCCGACGTCCGTAGCCGATGAGCGGACGGAGCAATGGGTGCAGTGATCAAAGCAGCCTGGGCGGTTCATCTGGTGCACGTGTCCGGTTTGTGCCGGGGGCGAGCTAGGGCCGTACGGGTTCCTTCAGCGGCTGCGCGACCTGATCGCCGCAGCGTGCCATGCTGACGACATTCATGATGAGGGCGACGGGGCCTTGTGGAGGCGCTACGCGGCACGGCAGTTCGCGGTGGCCATCTCCCCGGCCACGGTCTGTGAGCTGGTCGAGCTGGTGGCCCAGGATGAGGACACCGAACGCGCCCCGCCGCGCTGAGCCCGATCAGCAGTGACCCCCCGGCGTGAGCGTCGGCCAGTACGCCGTGCCCCAAGCTGCCGCTGGCCAGAGAGATCGCGGGTCACTACTGGGCCGTGGTCAAGCGCCGCGCACAGCAGCGACGGCTGCTCTAGCGGGGCGTACTGTAACACGTTTCCCCAGGCCAGGTGGCCATTCTGGCTTTTGCGGCACTTTTAATCCATTCTGCTGAAACCTGCCCGTTATAGGGACAAAGCTATGTCCCGTTGGCGGGCCCTGAACCTGTCCGTCTTGGCTTCTGCCGCCTACGAGACAGGTTCCCATCCCCATGTCCCGTCGTTACCGTGGCCGTCACGCCCGCCAGTCCGCTTTGTCCCGTCTCCCCGCCGCACTGCCTGCCGCAGCCGCTCCCGCCCTGCTGCTCCCCCTCGCTCACTCCGGTCTTCCGGCCGACGCCGGGCCCGCCCCGCAGGGCCATCTCGCCACCATCACATCCGCTGCCCCGGCCCTGGATAACGTGCAGCTGGCCAGGCAGGCGCTCTCCGCCTACCAGGCCCGCCACGCCCGGGCCGAGGCCCGCGTGGCTCAGTACCAGGCGACCCACTACACCGTGCACCGCGGCGACAGCCTTTCGGTGATCGCCCGCAAGTGGCTTGGCCACGAGCGCAGGTGGATGGACCTGTATGGGTACAACCGGCATCGCATCGGCCACGATCCCGACTCGATCGTTCCCGGCGAGGTGCTGCGCAAGCCACCGGCCAGCTACAACTACACCTACGTCCCGCCGCCACCGCCTCCCCCACCGCCAGCCCCGGCAGCGCCAGCCCCGGCCGCCCAGGCCGCTCCTGCACCGGCACCCCAGCCGCAGGCAGCCCCGGCCCAGTCAGTCCAGGCTGGTGCTCCCGGGTCCTTCCAGGCTTGCGTGATAGCCAGAGAGAGCGGCGGGAACCCCGGGGCGGTCAACCCCACGTCGGGAGCCGGTGGCCTGTACCAGTTCCTGCCATCCACCTGGGCGGCGCTCGGGCACTCCGGGCTGCCGCAGAACGCCAGCGTGGCCGAGCAGAACCAGGCGTTCCAGCAGGCCTACGCCCAGAGCGGCACCTCGCCCTGGGCCCCCTACGACGGCTGCTAAGTCACTTCCGCGAGGTAAGGGAGCACTGCCATGGGCACCGCCAGGTCTAACCACCCATGGCCGTTCCCGCTCGGCAGCCCTGGCCGCGCCGCCAGCCGCTTCCGGCCGTTGCCCCGCC
>DAITAE010000379.1:0-4973 GCA_036824445.1 Streptosporangiaceae bacterium
GCAGGGCCATGGCTGACGATAAGGCCGGAGCCGACGGCGTGGCCGGAGCTGGCAGCAGGGCTGACGGCGCGGCCCATTCTGGCGCAACGGGAGAGAGGGGCGCGACGGGCCGGGTCAGCGTGGCGGCGCCGGACGACACCCCCCGCTCCCTCGGCCGGCCATCGGGCGCAGGAAAGGCACTGCGGCCCGCGCTGACACTGCTGTCGGCCCGCGCCGCGAACGCCGCCCCGGAACGTGGCGTGCCCGCCGCCGTCGCCGTGGAGCTGGTGCACAACTTCTCGCTGCTGCACGACGACATCATGGACGGCGACACCGAGCGCAGGCACCGGCCGACCGCCTGGACCGTGTATGGGATCGGCGCGGCCATCCTGGCTGGTGACGCCATGCTCGCGCTTGCCCAGGACATCCTGCTGGAAGACACCGTGCCGCAAGGGGTATGGGCGGCGCGGGCCCTGTCCGCCGCGGTGCAGCGGCTGATCGCCGGCCAGGGTGCGGACCTGGCCTTCGAGCGGCGCGACGACGTCTCGCTGCCGGAGTGTCTGACGATGGCCGGGGACAAGACGGCAGCGCTGATGGCATGCGCGTGCAGTATCGGCTCCATCCACGTGGGGGCCGCGCCGCAGCTGGCGATGGGCCTGGCAGCGTTCGGCGCGCACGCGGGCCTGGCCTTCCAGCTCACCGACGACCTGCTCGGCATCTGGGGCGCCCCCGAGGTGACCGGCAAGCCGGTGCGGTCGGACCTGCGGGCCAGGAAGAAGTCGCTGCCGGTCGTGGCGGCCCTGTCCGCCGGCACGGCCGAGGCGCGCGAGCTCGCTGGCCTGCTCGCCCGGGACGAGGCACTGAGCGAGGACGACCTGGCGCTCGCCGCCCGGCTGGTCGAATCGGCCGGCGGCAAGGCCTGGACCGAGGCCGAGGCGGGCACGCAACTCGCGGCCGCGCACAAGTGCCTGGCAGACACCGACATGCCCGGCGACGTGAGGGCTGAGTTCGCTGGGATCGCCGAGTTCATCACCGCCCGCCAATGGTGAGCGGTGCCGTGGTGAGGTGCGGGAGGAGAGGATGACGGTCACGCATCCGCGGCCGCAGGGGCGGGCCGCCACCACCCCGGCGCAGGCGCTTGCCCGCGCCCGCGACCACCTGCTCAGCCTCCAGCACGATCAGGGCTGGTGGCAGGGCGAACTCGAGACCAACGTCACCATGGACGCCGAGGACCTGCTGCTGCGCGAATTCCTCGGGATCCGCACCCGCGAGCAGACCGAGGCGGCGGCGCGGTGGATCGCGTCCAAGCAGCGCGAGGACGGCACCTGGGCCAACTTCTACGGCGGGCCCGGTGACCTGTCCACCACGGTCGAGGCCTACGTCGCGCTGCGGCTCGCTGGGCACCAGCCGGCCGAGCCGCACATGGCCAGGGCCGCGCAGTGGATCCGGGCCGCCGGCGGTGTCCCGGCGACCCGGGTGTTCACCCGGCTTTGGCTGGCCCTGTTCGGCGAGTGGTCCTGGGACGACCTGCCCGTCATGCCGCCGGAGCTGATCTACCTGCCCTCCTGGTTCCCGCTCAACGTCTACGACTGGGCGTGCTGGGCCCGGCAGACGATCGTGCCGCTGACCATCGTCGGCTCGCTGCGCCCGGTCCGGCCGCTTCCGTTCGGGCTCGGCGAGCTGACGCCGGATGACCCCGCTGGTGAGGAAAGCGGGGCAGGCCGGGCAACCGGGTCCGGCTGGGCAACGGTGTTCGGCCGGCTCGACCAGGGGCTGCACGGCTACGAGCGCCACGCACACCGGGCGGCGCCGGTGCGGGCGGTGCGCCGTGCCGCGATGCGCCGGTGCGCGGAGTGGATCATCGCGAGGCAGGAAAGTGACGGCTGCTGGGGCGGGATCCAGCCGCCCTGGGTCTATTCGCTGATCGCGCTGCACCTTCTCGGCTACGGGCTCGACCATCCCGTGATGAAGCGGGGGCTCGCCGGGCTGGAGCGGTTCACGATCATCGAGGACACCCCGGAAGGCCCGGTGCGGCGGCTGGAAGCCTGCCAGTCGCCGGTGTGGGACACGGTGCTGGCCGTCATCGCGCTGGGCGACGCCGGCCTGCCGCCCGATCACACCGCGCTGACCGCCGCGGCCGACTGGCTGCTCGCCGAGGAGATCACCGGCCCGGGCGACTGGCAGGTGCGCCGACCGGAGCTGGCGCCCGGCGGCTGGGCGTTCGAGTTCGACAACGACATCTATCCCGACATCGACGACACCGCGGAGGTCGTGCTGGCGCTGCGCCGGGCGCGCTGCACGCCGGGCGAGGACGCCCTGGCGTCTGCCATCCATCGGGGGGTGCGCTGGATGGTCGGCATGCAGTCCCGCGACGGGGGCTGGGGGGCGTTCGACGCCGACAACACCTCGACGCTGCCGCCCAAACTGCCGTTCTGCGACTTCGGCGCGGTCGTGGATCCACCCTCGGCCGACGTCACCGCGCATGTGGTCGAAGCCCTGGCGGCCGAGGGCCTGGCAGGCAGCCGGGCGGCGCGGCGCGGCGTGGTGTGGCTGCTGCGGGCGCAGGAGAGCGATGGCTCCTGGTTCGGCCGCTGGGGTGCGAACTACGTCTACGGCACGGGTGCCGTGGTGCCGGCGCTCATCGCTGCCGGGGTCCAGCCCGGCAAGCCCGCCATCCGGCGTGCGGTCGCCTGGCTGTTGGAGCACCAGAACCCCGACGGCGGCTGGGGGGAGGACATGCGGTCGTACGACGACCCGGGGCTCGCCGGGCGCGGCGAATCCACCGCGTCGCAGACGGCGTGGGCGCTGCTCGCCTTGCTCGCCGCCGGGGAGGGCGACAGTGCGGGCGCAGGCCGTGCGCACGGTACCCCCGAGCCGGACGCTGGCGCTGGTCGGGGCCGTGCGCACGGTACCCCCGGCCCGGACAAAACGTCCTGGCCGGCGGCACCGGACGCCCAGCCAGAAGACACCGCCGTGGAGCGGGGGGTCCAGTGGCTGATTGACCACCAGCGGGAAGACGGGACGTGGGACGAGCCGCAGTACACGGGGACCGGGTTCCCGCGGGACTTCTATCTCAACTATCACCTGTACAGGCTGGTGTTCCCGGTGATGGCGCTCGGCAGGTACGTGGCGGGGACGTCATGACGGCGCGCATGGCGGGGGCTGACGGCTTCCCCGAGGTACCACCCGGCGAGGGGCCGGATGTGGCTGGTGTGGGGTCTGGCGAGGACTCGGATGTGGCTGGTGTGGCGTCCGGAAGCGGGTCTGCTGCGGCTGGCGGTGCGCGGCTGGTGGTTTGCGCGCCGTTGTTGCCGGAGGCCTGGGCGGTACGGCCGGGGATTGGCGAGGGCGGCGAGGTCCGGGTTAGTGGGTACGGGGCGGGGCGGGCGCGGAGGCAGGGGGAGCGGCTCCGGCAGGATACGTTTGGCGCACTCGTGGTCGCGGGTACGGGCGGCGGGCTGACCGATGACCTCAGGCCCGGTGACCTGGTGGTGGCCTCGGAGGTCACGGACGGGACCACGACTACCGCGTGCCCGTCCGCGCCGCTGCTGGCGGGGGAGCTGCGCCGGGCCGGGCTGCCGGTCAGGACCGGGCCGGTGGTAAGCGTGGACCGGCTCAGGCACGGCCGGGAACGGGCGCGGCTGGTGCATCCCGGTGCCCTCGCCGTCGACCTGGAGTCGGCGTGGCTGGCCGCCGCGGCCGGCGAGCGGCCGGTGGCGGTGATCCGCGCGATCTCCGACACCCCGCGGCGGCCGCTGCACAGCCCGGCAGCGCTGGCCAGCGGCCTGCGCGCGCTCCGCTCGCTGCGGGCCGCCGGGCCGGTTCTGAGCCGGTGGGCCGCGGCGGCAGGCCAGCGGCGGCTCCTGCTTGCCGGGCCGCGGTCGTTCTGCGCCGGCGTTGACCGGGCGATCGAGATCGTCGAGAAGGTGCTCGATCGGCAGGGGCCACCGGTGTACGTGCGCAAGCAGATCGTGCACAACACGCACGTCGTGGCCGACCTGGAGCGGCGCGGCGCGGTGTTCGTGGACGAGCTCTCCGAGGTCCCGGACGGCGCGTGCGTGGTGTTCTCCGCGCACGGCGTCTCGCCGGCCGTGCGGCAGGAGGCCGCCCGGCGGGGCCTGAACGCCGTGGACGCCACCTGCCCGCTGGTGTCCAAGGTGCACGTCGAGGCGCGCCGGTTCGCCGCGGAAGGTTACCTGGTGGCGCTGATCGGCCATGCCGGCCACGAGGAGGTCGAGGGGACGCTGGGCGAGGCGCCGGGTGCGATGGCGCTGGTGGAGACCACCGATGACGTCGCCAGGCTGCGCCCGAAGGACCCGGGCAAGGTCGCCTACCTCATGCAGACCACGCTCGCCGTGGACGAGGCCGAGGAGGTCGCCAGCGTGCTGCGGGAGCGGTTCCCGGCGGCGCGGGCGCCGGGCAGCGACGACATCTGCTACGCCACCACCAACCGGCAGCAGGCGGTGCGCGCCGTCGCCGCCGAGTCCGATCTGGTGCTGGTGGCCGGCTCCGCGAACTCGTCCAACTCCCTCCGCCTGGTGGAGACCGCGGAGCGGGCCGGCGTCCCGGCCCGTCTCATCGACGGCCCGGCCGACATCGAGCTCGGCTGGCTGGCCGGGGTCTCCACGGTCGGCATCAGCGCTGGGGCGTCCGCGCCGCCAGCCGTGGTCGGCCAGATCGTCGCCGCGCTCGCCGGGCTCGGCCCGGTGGAGGTGAACGAGCGGGTGACCACCACCGAATCCATCCATTTCAGCCTGCCCAAGGAGGTCAGGTCGCCATGACCATGCCGCTGCGCCAGAGCGTGCGGATCGGTGCATACCTGATGCGCCAGAAACTGGCCAGGAAGGACAAGTTCCCGCTCCTGGTCGAGCTTGAGCCGCTGTTCGCCTGCAACCTCAAGTGCGCCGGGTGCGGGAAGATCCAGCAACCGCACGATCTGCTCAAGCAGCGGATGCCGGTCGAGCAGGCGCTGGCCGCGATCGAGGAGTGCGGCG